>JAKANG010000204.1 GCA_021812505.1 Pseudomonadota bacterium | reverse complement strand
CTTTGATGGATGACATGCTGGAAACGATGTATGATGCGCCGGGGATCGGCCTTGCCGCGATCCAGATCGGCGTCGCCAAGAGGGTCATCGTTATCGACCTCGCCAAGAAGGACGAGGAGCCGGCGCCGATGTTCATCGCCGATCCCGAAATCCTCGAACGCTCGGACGACCAGTCGATCTATGAGGAAGGCTGCCTGTCGGTGCCGGAATATTACGAGGAGGTGAGCCGGCCCGCGAGAGTGCGCGTGCGCTTCCTCGACCGCGACAACCAGCGCCGGGAGATCGAGGCGGAAGGCCTGCTCGCCACCTGTCTCCAGCACGAGATCGACCATCTTGACGGCAAATTGTTCATCGACCATCTGTCGCGGCTGAAGCGCGAGCGCGCGATCAAGAAATTCTCGAAGGCCGCCCGCCTCAATGAGCCTCCGGCGCCTCGCGCTCCCGAAATCCGCGAAAAACTGGGCTGATTGATGCGGGTCATTTTCATGGGCACGCCGGATTTCGCGCTGGCGCCACTGGCCGAGATTTTCGGACGCGGCCATGAGATCGTGGCCGTCTATACGCGGGCGCCCAAACCGGCCGGCCGGCGAGGGCTGGAGCTGACGCTATCGCCGGTCCATGCGGCGGCGCAGAAATACGGCCTGAAAGTCCTGACGCCCAAGAATTTCCGTGAGCCGGAAACGGTGCAGGAATTCCGCGCCTTTGAAGCCGATGTCGCGGTGGTCGTCGCCTATGGCCTGATCCTGCCGAAAGACGTTCTGGAAGCGCCGAAGCAGGGCTGCCTCAATCTCCATGCTTCGCTGCTGCCGCGCTGGCGCGGGGCCGCGCCGATCCAGCGCGCGATCATGGCCGGCGACGAGGAAACCGGCGTAGAGGTCATGAAGATGGAGGAAGGACTCGACACCGGCCCCATCGCCATGGCCGAAAAGCTGAAGCTCACACCCGACATGACCGCCGGCGAGGCCCACGATCGCCTCTCCGCGCTCGGCGCCGACTTGATCGGCCGGGCCTTGGCGGCCTTGGAGCGCGGAGCCCTGCACTTCACGCCGCAAGCCCAGGAGGGCGTGGCTTACGCCAAAAAGATCGACAAGGCCGAGGCGCGGGTCGACTTTTCTTTGCCCGCCGAAGAACTGCATAATCTCATTCGTGGCCTCTCGCCCTTTCCCGGCGCCTTTTTCGAGGCTGATTTCGGCAAGGGCCCTGAGCGGGTGAAAATTTTACGCGCCGCGCGGGCGCAAGGCGCGGGAACGCCCGGCGAAATTCTCGACGAGACGCCGCGCGTCGCCTGCGGCGAAGGCGCCTTATCCCTGCTCGAAGTTCAGCGCGCGGGCCGCGGACCGGTTTCGGCGCCGGAATTTTTTCGTGGCGCGCGTCTCGCCGTTGGCGACGTCCTGAGCCAAACGCGCCATGCCGCGCTATAAAGTGGTCATCGAATATGACGGGACCGGCTATGTCGGCTGGCAGCGCCAGGCCAACGGCCTTTCGGTCCAGGAAGTGATCGAAAGCGCATTGGCGCGGCTTGATCCAGCGCCGAGCGGCGTGCGCGGCGCCGGACGCACCGACGCCGGGGTCCATGCCTCGGGCCAGGTCGGCCATGTCGATCTGTCGCGCGACTGGCGCCCCAACAAATTGCGCGAGGCGCTCAACGCCCAGATGCGGCCGGAAAAGGTTGCGATTCTGCTGGTCGAACACGCGGCGGAGGATTTCGACGCCCGCTTTTCGGCAAAGGCGCGGCATTATCTTTATCGTATCGTCAACCGCCGCGCGCCTCTGACCTTCGATTCAGACCGCGCCTGGCTCGTCAAGCGCAAGCTCGACGCCGAAGCCATGCACGAGGCGGCGCAACGGTTGGTCGGACGCCACGATTTCTCGACCTTTCGGGATTCCGAATGCCAGGCCGAAAATCCGGTGCGCACGCTCGACCGGCTCGACGTGGTCCGCAAGGGCGACGAGATTCACATTTTCGCCAGCGCGCGAGCGTTCTTGCATCGCCAGGTGCGTTCGATGGTCGGCTCGCTGGAGCATGTCGGCTCGGGCAAATGGCGGGCGGAGGATTTGAGGGCCGCGCTCGACGCCCGCGACCGCGCCCGCTGCGGGCAGGTGGCGCCGGCGGCGGGGCTTTATCTGATCCGCGTGGACTACTGACACGACGATCCGAGGCGGTCTGGCCGCCAACATCATTCCTGACAATGGATTACCGCAATAGAAAATCCCGCGAGATCGCTCTCGCGGGATATTTTTTTGGCGCTGGCCTTCGGATCAGAAGGTGTAGCGAACGCCCGCCGTCGGGGCAAAGTTGTTGGTATAGATCGAACCGGCCGCCAAGCCGCCGTTGTACGCGCTGTACATAAAGCCGCCGTAAGCGTCGAACCGCTTGGTGAAGTGATAATCGACATAAGCGGAGACGATGTTCTCGTCGCCGGCGCAGTTGCCGCTACGCGGCGATGCGCCGGTGATGGGCGTCAAGGCAGTGCTGTGCGGCAAGGAGCAAGTCAGGTTTTGGGCGGGGCTGGTAAAGTTGTTCTGGCTTTCATGATAATAGGCGACGGTGAAGTCGGTCTGGGAATTGAAGGCGTATTTCACGCCGATCCATTCCGTCTGGTAGATCTTGTTTCCGTATAGAAAAGCGGCATTGTTGACAGCATAAACTGGATAATCGCCTTGACCGGTATTCGCGCCAAAGCCCTGCGGATCCTTGGGGTCCGAATAACGATCATTGGCATAACCCGCATAGAACTTGAACTGGTTCCAGGTATATTTGCCGGCGATCATGAAGCTGGTGATGTCCGCAACCGTGCCGGCCAGACCCTGCGCGCCCAGGGTGGGCAACACCACGCCGCTGACAGGCACGGTGTAGGTGGAGCCATAGCCGAAGGTGCCGTAGGTCAAGGCCTGATTGTAGTGGCTGATGACGCCGTCGAGCTCAAAGCCGGCGAATTTGCCGCCGAGGTCGAACTGATAGCCGCTGTTGTTCAGATTGCATGGCAACGGAGCGGCGATTGTGCCGCCGCAGCTGTTATTTGCAAATGTTGTTGGGGCGGTGCCGACGCCGGCGTTGCCGTTGGCGAATTTATACATCGCGCCGAAGTGCGTATCGAGGCCCGAGTAAAAGATCGGGAAGTGGACGAGATATTTCAGCGTCTCGTCTTGACGGCCGAGGTCGGTCTCGCCAAGGCCAGCGACCGGCGTCCCCGAATAGCCGATCGGCGAATAGTCGTAAGCTCCGCCGGCCGGATCGTAAATGGCGAGCAGATCGTTCGAGAAGGATTTATGGCGGCCGAAAGTCAGTTCGCCGAAGGTCTTGGAGGAGACGCCGACATAGAGCTGGTCGTTGAAGGCTTGGCCGCCGCGAGTGCCATCGATGTTCATCGACTGGCTGCCCAAGGGAAGACCGTTATTGGCGATCTGAGACCCTGGCGCATTGGCGAGCTGGCCCGACTGCGGATTGATGCCTGTCGAGGCATAGAACACGCCGGCCAGACCCGGCATCAGTTCTTCCTCGCCCTTGACGCCAAGGGTGGTCTGCGACAGACCGCTCGGCGCCATGCTCCACTGCGCGCCGTTGTAGAACTTCTGCAGCAGAATGTCGCCGGCGTAGAAGCCGCCGCTGTTCGGCGCGCCGTGCGTCGCGTAGGAAATACCGGTGTCGAACGTGCCAAAGACCGTGATGCCATGCCACGTCAGGGGCCCGTCGCCTTCGAGGAGCGTGCTCTTGATGCTGGAGAGATCGGCCATATAGGAGTTGGCGGAAGCCGGGGCCGCGGCGGGCAGGCTGGCGAATCGCGCCTGCTCCTTGGCCTGTTGTTTCTCGATCTTGGCGAGGCGCTTCTCCAGCTCGGCGTTCTGCTTTTTCAACGCCGCGGACTGAGCCTTGAGAGCCTGCAACTCGTCCGCCGAGTCGGCCTTCGCGACGCCAGCGGCCGAAACGAGCGCGACAAGGGCGACCGCCGCCATCAAATTGGTCTTCATGTTCTTCTCCATCATCGGAACCGCCACGGCGCGGCGCGCCCTCGGAAGGGTCTTTCACATCGAACCGGGGGAACCTGCCCCTCGGGAAACCTGATCACGAAGGCGCGCAAGCGCTCCGCGATGAGCATCCGAATATCGGGGCGACCGACCCTTGGCAATCGACGTGGCGCTAATTTGGACGATTTTTGCCCTAAAAATGCCCGGTGTTGCTTTATCGCAATAGTCGAACGGGAGACTCAGGCCCGGCCCGGGCAGTGCTTTTACGGTTTTGTGACAACTATAAACATTGATGCGCGGCGAGTTCACGAAAATGTCGCAAATGCTGCTTTACGGAGTCGTCATAGCCCTCGGGACCAAAGCCTATCCTGTCTTTTTAGTGGATTTAAGCGGCCCTTTTATTATTCGGGCAATGGCAGTCCCCGACCCGCTAACGGCTTGTTGTTAAAATAAATTTTAGTCTGCAGGGCCCTTTTTGCATCCATCGCGAAGCCCATTTCAGAATCGTTGATCGCTCCTTCCGGCTCGGTCGCCACGCGACCGCCGCC
>JAKANG010000203.1 GCA_021812505.1 Pseudomonadota bacterium | reverse complement strand
GCATGGTCGATTCCTGCCGGCGCTGCGAGCCTTGCGAGGCCGGGCTCGAGCAATATTGCGCCGAGGGCTGCACATTGACCTATAATGACCGCGAACGCGGGTCGAAAAACCTGACCTTCGGCGGCTATTCCGAACAAATCGTGGTCGAAGAGCGATTCGTGGTCAAGGTTCCCGCCAATCTCGATCTCAAGGCGACAGCGCCACTGCTATGCGCCGGGATCACCACTTATTCTCCCTTGCGCCACTGGAAGGTCGGCCCCGGCCAGAGTGTCGGAATCATAGGTCTTGGGGGCCTGGGCCACATGGGCGTGAAATTCGCGAAGGCCATGGGCGCGCGGGTGACGATGATCACCACCTCGCCCGAAAAGGGCAAGGACGCGCTGCGTCTCGGCGCCGACGAGGTGCTGGTCTCGCGCGACGCAGAGGCCATGGCGCGGCGTCGTGGGGCCTTCGATTTCCTGCTCAACACCATTCCCGTCGGCCATGACCTTAACCCCTATCTGACCTTGCTCAAGACCGACGGGGCCATGGTGCTGGTCGGGGCGCTCACCGCGCTGGAGCCGGCGCCGATGGGCCATAATCTGATCGGCGGGCGCAAGACCGTCGCCGGATCGATGATCGGCGGCATGGCCGAGACCCAGGAAATGCTCGATTTCTGCGGCAAGCACAATATTGTGAGCGACGTCGAGATGATTCGCATCGGCGAGGTCAACGAAGCCTATGAGCGGCTTCTCAAAAACGACGTGCGTTACCGCTTCGTGATCGACATGGCCTCGCTGAAGGCGTCGTGATCCAGACCGGGAGCAAGATGTGCTGACCCCTGCCCCTGAGTCCTCCCTGCTGCTGCTGATCGATCTGCAAACCCGCCTGGCCTTGGCGGTCGAGGGAGGCGAAGCCGCCATCGCCAATGCGCGGCGTCTCGCGAAAGGCGCGAGCCTGCTCGGCGCCGAAATTCTGGTCACCGAGCAAAATCCCGAAAAGCTGGGGCCGACCGTCCCGGCCCTGGCGGAATTCGCGTCCGCGCCCGTCAACAAGATGTGTTTCAACGTCTGCGCCGCGCCGCTTTTTCCTAACGAAACGCTCGCCGGTCGGGCGGTCGTCGTCGCCGGCTTCGAGACCCATGTCTGCGTCTTGCAGACCGTGGATGCTTTACTGAGCCGGGGGCGTCCAGTCCTGGTCGCGGCCGACGCCGTGGGCTCGCGCCGGGCCGAGAGCAAGGAAATCGCGCTGCGAAGAATGGAGCGCGCCGGCGCCGCGATCGTGACGACGGAAATGGTTCTGTTCGAATGGCTGGGAAGCGCGGATCACCCGCGCTTCCGCGATATTTCCCGCTTGGTCAAATAGGCCTTCACATCGAGAGGCTGAAGCCGCTGACGCCGAGGTTGGCCGCGAAGCCCGCCTGCATGCCTTTCAGTTCGAGGATGACGCCGTTCGAATTGCGCATGCGTAGGACCTGAGCTCCGCCCGCGACCGCGACTCCGGCGCCGACCGCCGTGAATGTGCCGACGATGTCGCTCGCGTTATGCAGATTGAGGGCGCGGCCAACCAGCGTGCCCCCCGAGGCGCCGATCGTCCCGACGCTGACGCCGCCGATCCGCAGCGGATAGGTGCGGCCGTTGAACGTCAGCTTGCCTTGGCCGCCGCCGATGCCGACAATAAAGCCGGCGCTGGCGAAACGGAGGCGGACCGATCCCGTCCCCGCCATGGCGGGCGCGCTTGCGGCGGTCAAGGCGACCGCAAGGGCGGCGGCGGCGGTTTTGAAAACATGACGACGGTTGAGCATGCGGGCCTCCATTCATGCGGCGTGCTGGGACGGGAAGTCTTCTCAGGCAGGGCGGGCGGCAAGACGCAACAATTTCTTTCACCGACGATTCGGGCTCGCCGCGTCGCTGGATGGGATGATGGCTGGGGGCGAAAGCGCGGTCAAGGCGCAGGCGAAGCTATGGGCGCCGCTCAAGTCGCGACCCCGACCATTGCGGCTTCAGATCCGCCGCCGCCGCGCCCGCGAGCGCGCAGGCCTCGTCATTGTCGGACGTATCGCCGGTGACGCCCACGGCGCCGATCGGCGCCCCGTCGGCGCCGACCAGAATGATTCCTCCGGGGGCGGGGATGATTCCCTGCGGGCAGATCGGGCCGAGCGCCGCGACGAAACTCGGCCTTTTGTTCGCAAGTTCCTCGACCTGCCGGGACGAGACGCCAAGCGCGAGGGCGCCGTTCGCCTTGCCGATGGCGATCTGCGGCCGGTGATTGGACGCCCCGTCCTGTCGCTGCAGAGCGATGACATGTCCGCCGGCGTCGAGCACCGCGATCGTCAGGGGCTTGAGGCCGAGCGCCCCGCCCTTGGCGAAGGCGGCGGCAATCAGAATATTGGCTTGTTCCAATGAGATGCTGCTCATGGTGGTCTCCAGCGGCGAGAGCGCGGCGCGCGGCAAATGAGGTTTTGAGCGGAAAAGGCATATCCTTTTCACGCGGCCCGTCGCAAGCGGGCGCCGAAATTGTGATTTGATCTCGCGGGATGGCAGGATCGATCATGGCCCAGACCCGCTCCCTCTTTCTTTCAGGATCAAACATGACCGACGACAGGCTTTCGGAGCGTCCGGCGGTGGCCGCGGGCGTCGCCTTCGCGTCGGCGCAGACCTCCCTCGGAAGGGTTCTGGTCGCGCGCCGCTCCGATGGCGTCTGCGCTATTTTGCTCGGTGACGGCGATGAGCGCCTCATGCGCGACCTCGCCGCCATCTTCCCGGACACGGCGTGTGAAAGGCGACAAGATGCGCTGAGACCCGAACTCGCCGCCGCCGTTGCGTTGACCGAAAACCCCGGGGCGGCGTTCGAGCCGCCGCTCTCGATCGGCGGAACGCCGTTCCAGAAAAAGGTCTGGGCCGCTTTGCATGACATTCCGGCGGGCGCCACCGTCAGCTATGCCGAAATCGCGCTGCGGATCGGCGCGCCCTCCGCCTTGCGGGCGGTGGCCGGCGCCTGCGCCGCGAATGTTCTCGCCATCGCCATTCCTTGTCATCGCGTCCTGCGCAGTGACGGCAGCCTCTCGGGCTATCGTTGGGGTCTGGAGCGAAAACGCGCCCTCATCGAGCGCGAAAAAGCCGCAACTGCGACATAATGTAGCGCGCGCGGGGCGCGGATATTTGAGCCAAGTCAAATGTGGGGGAGGGGAAAACGCCTATTTTCACCCCGTGACCACGTCACAGGCGTCAGCGTGAGCAGGCGCTTCCTCCCTGAGACTTGGACCGCTTTAAACGAGGCGGTCCTTTTTCTTTACGGGTCATAGCGCGAGACGCGCATGCGTCATTCACGCTCATCGCCAGCTTGCTTGTTCCGCCGCGCCCGATGCGCTTATTGTTCCTCCATGCGGAAACAAAGCAGCAAATCCGGCGCGGCGCCGACTGAAAGGCCCTCCGTTCAAGCTGAAGCGGCGTGCAAAACCGATCGGGAGCGTGTGCGGAAAATCTTTGCCCGTCTGGCCGCGTTGAACCCGCATCCCCAGGGCGAGCTGCACTATGTGAACCCTTATACGCTGCTCGTCGCGGTGGTGCTTTCGGCGCAGGCGACCGACGCCGGAGTCAATCGCGCGACGAAGGGCTTGTTCGCCGTCGCCTCGACGCCTCGACAGATGCTGGCGCTTGGCGAGGACGGCCTGCGCGACAAGATCAAGACCATCGGCCTGTTTCGCGCCAAGGCGAAAAATGTGATCGCCTTGTCGCGCAGGCTGATCGACGAATTCGGCGGCGAAGTTCCGCGCAGCCGCGAGGCGCTGGAAAGTTTGCCGGGCGTGGGGCGCAAGACCGCGAATGTTGTGCTGAACATCGCTTTCGGGGAAAAAACAATCGCCGTGGACACCCATTTGTTCCGGGTCTCGAATCGCATCCCGCTGGCGCGCGGAAAGACCCCTGAAGAGGTGGAAAAGCGCCTGCTCGCCATCGTGCCGGATGAATATCTCCTGCACGCCCATCATTGGTTGATTCTTCACGGCCGCTATATCTGCAAGGCCCGCAAGCCCGACTGCCCGGCCTGCCCGATCTCCGACCTTTGCGAATTTGGCGAAAAGACCAAATCCGCCCTAAGTTCGACAGCTTGAGGGCGCCGGTTCGCTTGCGCCCGTCATCTGGTCGTCATATGAACGATTGGTTAAGCCCGCCAGTCGCGGCTTTCGCGGAACGCCGAGGGGGCCATGCTGGGACCGGTCGATCTGGAAGGATGGCTCGACGGCGACGAGGACGAGGTTCTCCGCGCCCGGTTGAGCGAATGCTCGGAAATCCGACGGCTGCGCCATGATCGTGTCCTCGCCGGCTTTCCCGGCTGGAGCGCCTTCGAATTCGCGCTCGCGCGCCGTTTTTCGGCGACGGAATATCTCGATCCCCATGAAATGAGGATGCTTGCGGGTCGGCTTGGCCTTTAAGCCGCCGGGCCATAGTCGCAGTCAGGCTTCAGCTTTTTGTTCTGCGCGAAACGGATCGAGACCCACAGGCAAGGAACTGTTAAACTTTTATCGGCTATCCGGTCTTGTGAGCGCGCGGCGCC
>JAKANG010000202.1 GCA_021812505.1 Pseudomonadota bacterium | reverse complement strand
CGTGAACGGATTTCGCTCGAGGCGACGCCATTGGGCTGGCCTCCTCTATAAACGGCGCGCGCGCGCAAGCAAACGCCGCACAGCCGTTCGTTGATTTTGCGATTCCTCGATTTGCCCATTCCTTGACTTGGCCGGAAAGCCGCTTCTATATAACAAACGATCCGTTCGGAAAATCGAACAACCGCCCGTGAACGACAGATCTTCCGCACCCCATCCCAGTCTGGCCGAAGCGGCGCAGCCTCACAGCCAGATCGCCGTGTTCGACGGAGCCCAGGCGCTCGCCATGAGCGCGGGCGCATCGCTTTCGCCGTTCTCGATCGCCTACCAGACCTATGGCGAGCTGAACGCCGACAAATCCAACGCCATCCTGCTTTGCCACGCGCTGACCGGCGATCAGCATGTCGCCAACCGCCATCCCCTGACCGGAAAGCCCGGCTGGTGGTCGGCGCTGGTCGGGCCCGGAAAACCCTTCGACACCGACAGATATTTCATCATCTGCTCCAATGTGCTCGGCGGCTGCATGGGCACCACCGGGCCGGCCTCGGTCAATCCGGCGACCGGCCGCGCCTATGGCCTCGACCTCCCCGTGGTCACCATCGCCGACATGGTCCGGGCGCAAGCCATGCTGATCGACAGGTTGGGCATCGACACGCTTTTCTGCGTGGCCGGCGGCTCGATGGGCGGCATGCAGGTTCTGCAATGGGCGGCCCTTTATCCGGAGCGGGTGTTCTCGGCCATGCCGATCGCCACCGCGGCGCGTCATTCCTCGCAGAACATCGCCTTTCACGAGGTCGGGCGCCAGGCGATCATGGCCGATCCGGAATGGCGCGGCGGGCGATATATCGACGAGGACGTGCGCCCGGTGAAAGGCCTCGCCGTCGCGCGCATGGCCGCCCATATCACCTATCTTTCCGACGAAGCCCTGCAACGCAAATTCGGCCGCAAATTGCAGGACCGCGCCGAGCCGACCTTTTCCTTCGACGCCGATTTCCAGGTCGAGAATTATCTGCGCCATCAGGGCTCGACCTTCGTCGACCGTTTCGACGCCAATTCCTATCTCTATGTCACTCGCGCCTGCGATTATTTCGACCTGGCGCAGGATTACGGCGGCTCGCTCGCCCGCGCTTTCCGGGGTTCGCGGACGCGCTTCTGCGTCGTGTCCTTCACCTCGGACTGGCTTTACACCACCGCCGAATCGCGGGCCATCGTCCATGCCCTCAACGCCGGCGGCGCGCCGGTCTCCTTCGTCGAGATCGAGACCGACAAGGGCCATGACGCCTTCCTGCTGGAAGAGCCGGATTTTCTCGCCACCACACGTGGTTTTCTGCGCGGCGCGGCGAAGGCGCGGGGCCTTGCCGAAACGGAGGGCGGAAAGCCGTGAGCCGGACCGAGACGACCCGCATCGATCTCCTGCTCGTCGCCGGCATGGTCGGGAATGGCGCCCGGGTGCTCGACGTCGGCTGCGGCGACGGCGAATTGCTGCGGCTTCTCTCCGAGACCAGGAACGTAGACGCGCGCGGCGTCGAGATTTCCCAAAAAGGCGTCAATGATTGCGTCGCCAAGGGCCTTTCCGTCGTCCAGGGCGACGCCGATGTCGATCTCGCCGATTATCCGGACGACGGCTTCGATTACGTCATCCTGTCACAGACGCTCCAGGCCACGCGCAAGCCGCGGCGGGTGCTGGAGCAGATGATGCGCATCGGCAAGCGCGCCATCGTCTCCTTCCCCAATTTCGGCCATTGGCGCGTGCGCTGGCAACTCGCGGTGCGCGGGCGCATGCCGATCACCGAAAACCTGTCCTACCCCTGGTACGAGACGCCCAACATCCATTTCTGCACCATTCGCGATTTCGTCCAGCTGGTGGAGTTGGTGGACGCGAAAATCGTCCGCGCCGTAGCGATGAACAGCGCCGGCGCGCAGATCCGGGTCAACGCCCCGTGGTGGGCGTGGAATCTTTTTGGCGAGCAGGCGGTTTTTCTGCTGGAGCGCAAGGACGGTCGGAAGGTTTGAGCCCGGCGAGCTCGCGTCACTCCTCGTCGTTGAGCGGATGAAGGTCGCGCACCATCGCCTTCAGGCGCTCGTCCAGCACATGCGTATAAATCTGCGTGGTGGCGATATCGGCGTGGCCCAAGAGTTCCTGGACGATGCGCAGGTCGGCGCCGTTTTGTAAAAGATGGCTGGCGAAGGCGTGGCGCAGGACATGCGGGCTCACTTTTCGCGGCGAAATTCCGGCGGCGGCGGCCAGAAATTTCAGCTCCCGCGCGAAAACCTGGCGCGTCAGATGGCCGCTCTCGCCGATCGAGGGAAACAGCCATTTCTGTTTCGCCGTCTCGGGATGAAGCTCGAGCAACTGACGGCGGTAGGCGGCGATCGCCTCGCGGGCGGGCCCGGTGAGGGGCGCCAGCCGTTCGCGCCCGCCCTTGCCCTTGATCGTCAGAAAGCCGCCGCCCTGTTCGGGCGGTCTTTCGGCCTGTTTCGCGGCGGCCAGAGGCAAAGCCACCAGTTCGGAGACGCGCAGGCCGGAGGCGTAGAGCACCTCGACCAGACAGGCGGCGCGGCGCGCCTTCAGCCTTTCCTCGGGCGGGCGCGCGGGGTCGTCCAGCCCCTCGCGGCAGACCCGCAGAATCGCATCCACCTCGTCGATCGACAGAATTTTGGGCAGGCGGCGGCCCTGGCGCGGGCCTTCGAGCAGAACCGCCGGATCATCCGGCCGGCGCTCCTCGGTCGAAAGGAAACGATGAAACTGGCGGATCGCCGACGTTTTGCGTGCGGTGGAGGACGGCTTGAGCCCGGCTCTGGCGAGATTGGCAAGGTAATCCCGAATGTCGTCCGTCGTGGCGCGGAAAGGATCGCATTTGCGCCGGGCCAGCGCCAGCAGATAATCGCCGAGGTCGCGTGCATAGGCGTCGAGCGTATTTTTCGCGGCGCCGCGCTCGGCGGCGAGCATGGCGAGAAAATCCTTCACCGCGGCGTGCGAGGCCGAGCCGGCGGAGCCCGTCATCTGCCGGCGCCCTCGGTCATTTGTTGAGGACGTCCGCGGGGAGGGGCTGGCTCATTTCGCGCGGCTGCGGCTCGACGAAGGCGACCAGCGCCGCCATGCCGACGAAAGCCGCGCCCGCCAGCAGGCCGATGACAAAGAGAAAGCGCAACAGGCTGGGCATAGGTTTCTCCGCGCCGCCGGACTGATTCTTTCGCGCGCCGAAAGCCAGATACAATTTGCGCGCGCGACGTGATAGTACATGCCGACCATGTGGGATCAAGCCATCGCTCACCAGCCGGAGGAGGCGCCCGCGACGCGCGACCCGCGTGCGCGGGCGATCGTCGATCGTCTGGCCGGCCGGCCGCTGGTCCTCGTCGGCATGATGGGCTCGGGCAAGACCGCCATCGGCAAGCGGCTGGCGCAACGGCTCGGCCTGCCCTTCGTCGATTCGGATCACGAAATCGAGGCCGCGCATCGCCTGACCATCACGGAAATCTTCGCTCATCATGGCGAAGCCTATTTCCGCGACGGCGAGCGCCGCGTGCTCGCCCGGCTGATCGGCGAGGGCGAGCGGGTCATCGCCACCGGCGGCGGGGCCTTCATTCAGCCCCAGACCCGCGCGCTGATCCGCGACCGCGCCGTCTCGATCTGGCTCAAGGCCGAATTCGACGTGCTGATGCGCCGGGTGCGCAAGAGGCCGACCCGTCCGCTGCTCCAGGGCCCCGATCCGGAAGGCGTGATGCGCCGCCTGATCGACGAGCGCTATCCCGTCTATGCGCAAGCCGATCTTTCCATTCTTTCCCGCGACGCGCCGCACGAGGTCATCATCGAGGAGGTCCTCGCCGCGCTCGAAGGTTTTTTGGCCAAACAAGGAGATTTTTCGCCCGAAATGACCGCTCCCGTCCTGCCTCCCGCCTCCACCGGCGTCCATGTCGCCCTCGGCGCCCGCTCCTATGACATTCTGATCGGCCCCGCGCTCATCGCCCATGCCGGCGAAAGAATCGCCCGGCTCGCTCCCGGCGCGAGCGCCTTCATCGTCACCGACGCCAATGTCGCGCCTCTGTGGCTCGGCGCCCTTCAGGCCAGTCTCGACGCGGCGAACATCCGCCACGGCCATATCGTGCTGCCGGCCGGCGAAACCACCAAGGACTACGCCCATTACGAGCAGCTCTGCGAGGCGGCTCTGGCGGCCAAGATGGAGCGTGGCGATTTCCTCATCGCGCTTGGGGGCGGCGTCATCGGCGACCTCGCCGGCTTCGTCGCCGCCAGCCTGCGCCGCGGCATGGGCTTCGTCCAGATTCCGACGACCCTGCTGTCGCAGGTCGATTCGAGCGTCGGCGGCAAGACCGGGATCAATTCCCGCCAGGGCAAGAATCTGATCGGCGCCTTCCATCAGCCGGCGCTGGTGCTGGCCGACACCGACAGCCTCGGCACATTGCCGAAGCGCGAATTCGCCGCCGGCTACGCGGAGGTCGTCAAATATGGCCTGATCGACCGGCCTGATTTCTTCGACTGGCTGGAAAAGCACTGGCCGGCGGTTTTCGCACGCGGGCCGGAACTAAGCCAC
>JAKANG010000201.1 GCA_021812505.1 Pseudomonadota bacterium | reverse complement strand
GAACCGCGTCTCGAACGGTTTCAACGGGAAATATTTCACGTCGCCGCGCCCGTCCGAACAGAAGCCGTCCAAAGCGAAGGGATCGCCGATGTCCGAGAGCACGCGGGCGAGCAAGGCCGAGGCGTCGCGGGTCAGGCCCAGGATGCTTTGCTCACCCGAGGGCGCTGGATCGTTGGTCGATTCCGACAGGTCCAGCAGGATCAGCACCGCGAGGTCGCGGGTTTTCAGGCGGTTGCGCATGGTGATGCGCGGGTCGGGGGCGCGGCCGATCCTCAGGTCGATCAGGAAATCGACGGCGGCGTTGATGTCGATCTCGTCGCCGTCCTCGAGCTTGCGCTCACGCTGTACGCCCTGCGGCCGGAGCTTGTCCACGATCTGGCGCAGTCGGCTGGCGATGGGCTTGTGCCGGGAGATGATGGCGTCAATGTCGTCGGGCGCGCCCGCCGGGCTGCGATATTCGCGCAGGATCGCCCAGTCGGGACGGAAGGTTTGCGCCTGATAATCCCACTCGTGATAGGGGAAGGGATCGGAGACGGGTTCGGTTCCGTATTTCTCGTTGAAGGTCTTGTCGTCGTCGTCATAGAGCGTCCCGTCGAGCGTCCAGACTTCCTGGGCGTCGTCGCCGGCGGTCTCGACCTCCACCTCATTGACGAATTCCATCAGCGAGACGCGGCGACGCGCCTGTTTCGGCATGTGCATTCGCTCTGCTTCGCGCGACCAGTCGAGTTCGGCGAAGGCCCAGATATAGCGGTTGTCGTCGCGGTGCGGCACGCGCAGCCGCTGCAATTGCCGCAGCGAGGGCAGGGCGCGGCGATTGGCGAGCAGATGATAAAGCTCGAGCCCGAGGCTCCAGGCGAAATCGCCGCGCTCGCCCTGAGCGGGGAAGGTCTCATGGAAGCGGCGCGCGAAGGAATCGACCTGGGCGTCGCCGGTTCCGGCTTCCGGATCGAGCAAGGCCAGCGCGAGGCGCTCGAGCAAAAGCTGCGACGGATGCTCCGACGGTCCGCGCTCGATTGCGAGCGCGGGGCGCCACAGGCTTTTCAGCCCGGGCAGGTCGCGCATCGCCAAAGCCTCGACGCGCGCGTCCTCGACGAAGCCGATCAGCGCCATCTGCGCCTGGGTCAGCTCCTGGGCCGAAATCGGCTCGCGCATATAGACGAGATGCGCGGCCATGTGGGCGGCGGCGGCGCGGAACAGGTCGAGGCCCGGAAGGCCCGGCTCGTCCTGGGCGGCGTCGGGCAGGCGCAGCGCGAAATCCTCGATGAAGGGCTGGAATTCCGCATATTCGGCGGACGCGGGGCGCAGGAAGAACTCGCGGCCCCAGAGCGCCCGCAGATAGGCGGAGAGCTTGCGCTGGTGATCGACGAACAGTGCGCCCTTGCGCTCCTTTTGCAGCATGGCGAGGCTGTCGGGCGTGGCGAGCGCGAAATATTGCGCCTGGGTCTTGAAGTCCGTGCGATGCGCCTCGGCCCCGAAAAAGGCCCAGCGCCGCAGGCCGCCCAGAGACAGCTTGTTCAGCAGGTCATCGAGCACGCTGAACATCGGTCTCAAGCCTCGCGGGGCGCGGGCCGAGAGCTGGTGCAGGAACTGGACGTAGGACGCGAACAGATCGGCGTCGCCGAGTCGCCGCGCCGCGCTGGGCGCGGAGGCGAGGAACATGGCGATGACCTCGCCCGAGGTGACCGAGGCGAGCTTCATCGCCGCGAAGGCGCAATCCTTGACCTCGTCCTCGCCGATTTCGCGGGCGAGCGCCGGCATGGCTTCGAGAAAGGCCAGCACCGGGCCGGGGCCGCGGCCAAGTTCGGACAGGCCGCGCGCGCCTTCGAGATAGTTGCGCAAGCCCGCGGGGCTCAGGTTGCGCGAGGCCTCGTGCAGGACCGCGTCAAGGACTTCGGCGATTTGCGGCGAGGCCTCGGCGAGGGACTGTCGATAACCGGCGAGTTCCGGGTCCATCGCCGCCTCCTTTATGGGAAGAAGGCGGCGACAGCCGCGTCGAGCGCATCGCGCATGTCCGGGTCGTCGGTGAGCGGCCGCACCATGGCGATGCGGCAGGCGTCCGGCGCGGGCACGCCCTTGACGATCAGGGCGCCGGCATAGACGAGCAGGCGGGTCGATATGCCCTCATCGAGGCCGTGGCCCTTGAGATTGCGCGAGCGCAGCGCGATCTGCGCCAGCTTTTCCGCTTGTTTCGGGTCGATGCCCGTCTCGTGGGCGACGATCTCGGCCTCGATCCCGGGATCGGGATAGGTGAAATCCAGCGCGCCGAAACGCTGCTTGGTCGACGGCTTGAGATCCTTCATCAGCGACTGGTAGCCGGGGTTGTAGGAGATCACCAGCTGGAAGTCGGGATGGGCCTCGACCAGTTCGCCCTTCTTGTCGAGGGGCAAGACGCGGCGGTGGTCGGTCAGGGGATGGATGACGACGGTCGTGTCCTGGCGGGCCTCGACGACCTCGTCGAGATAACAGATCGCGCCCATGCGCGCCGCCGCGGTCAAGGGGCCGTCCTGCCAGCGCGTGCCGTCGCGGTCGAGCAGGAAGCGCCCGATGAGGTCGGCGGCGGTCATGTCCTCGTTGCAGGCCACGGTGATGAGCGGGCGGCCCAGGCGGTGCGCCATGAATTCGACGAAGCGCGATTTGCCGCAGCCCGTGGGGCCTTTCAGCATCATCGGCAGCCGGGCGTCATAGGCGGCCTGGAATTGTTCGATTTCGTGACCGGAGGCGCGATAATAGGGCGCGGTCTTGACGCGGTATTGATTGGCGATGTCGTCCATGGGAGCGTTCCTCGGCGTCTTTCCTCGGGCAGGATTCCTTTGGGCGCGCTCTTGACGATTGTGGCGCGCTTGGAACGGACGGCTTCGGGCGCGGAGGAGTCCGAAGGCGTTTTGCCATTGCCTCGCAAGCGAGCCGATGGCGGCCGCGCCGCCCTTGCGGCGGCGGGCCTTGCCCGCGCAAAAAAGCGCGGGCAAGGTATTTTCGAAATTACGCCGCGGGGCGATAGATCAGCATGGCCGTGCCCTGGGTCTGGCGGATATTGTCATAGCCGATCAATTTCACCAGATGCTTGGGGTTGGCTTTGCGGCAGGCCTCGGCCTCGGCGAGGATGCGGTCCACGTCGGTTTCGCCGAACATGGGCAGCTTCCACATGTACCAGTAATGCATCATCGCATTTTCCGGCTCGCAATGCTCGACGGCCGGGTTCCAGCCGCGATCGACGATATATTGCACCTGCTTGCGCAACTCTTCGTCGTTCATGGGCGGCAGGTAGGAGAAGGTCTCGAACCGCTTGCTGGCGTCGTCACCGATGCGGGACGGATAATCCTGAACGTTGCTCATCTTGTTTTCTCCGAAATCTTTGGGACTGAAGCCGAGGCTCACCGTGTGAGCCCTGGCTTCCGCGCCGGCTGGCGCGACGAATTAGCGATGGGCGACGTCGAGTTTGTCCACCGTGTCGAATTCGAACTTGATCTCCTTCCAGGTCTCCATGGCGATCTTCAGTTCGGGCGAGCTCTGAGCCGCCTTGGTGAGGATGTCACGGCCTTCGCGCTCGATCTGACGGCCCTCGTTGCGCGCCTGGACGCAGGCTTCCAGCGCGACGCGGTTGGCCGCCGCGCCAGCGGCGTTGCCCCAGGGATGGCCGAGCGTGCCGCCGCCGAACTGCAGGACGGAGTCGTCGCCGAAGATCGAAACCAGCGCCGGCATGTGCCAGACATGGATGCCGCCGGAGGCGACAGGCAGCAGTCCGGGCATGCGGCCCCAGTCCTGGTCGAAGAAGATGCCCTTGGCGCGATCTTCCTTGGTGTATTCCTCGCGCATCATGCCGATCCACCCCAAGGTGGCCTCGCGGTCGCCTTCGAGCTTGCCGACAACGGTGCCCGAGTGCAGATGGTCGCCGCCGATGAGGCGCAGCAGCTTGGTCAGCACGCGGAAGTTGATGCCGTGGCGCGGGTTGCGGTCGATCACCGCATGCATGGCGCGGTGGACGTGGAGCAGCAGGCCGTTGTCGCGGCACCACTTGGAGAGGGAGGTGTGCGCCGCCCAACCCAGGGTCAGATAGTCCGACATGACGATCTTGGAGCCGATCTCCTTGGCGAATTCGGCGCGCTTGTACACCTCCTCCATCGTCGGAGCGGTGCAGTTCATGTAATGGCCCTTGAGTTCGCCGGTCTCGGCTTCGGACTTGTTGATCGCCTCCTGGCAGAACAGGAAGCGGTCGCGCCAGCGCATGAAGGGCTGCGAATTGACGTTTTCGTCGTCCTTGGTGAAGTCGAGGCCGCCACGCAGACATTCATAGACGGCGCGGCCGTAGTTCTTCGCCGAAAGGCCGAGCTTGGGCTTGATGGTGCAGCCCAGCATCGGACGGCCATATTTGTTGAGCTTGTCGCGCTCGACACAAATGCCGTGGGGCGGTCCGGGGTTCGTCATCACGAACCACAGCGGGAAGCGGACGTCCTCGAGGCGCAGGCTGCGAACGGCCTTGAAGCCGAAGACGTTGCCGACCAGCGAGGTGAAGACGTTGACGACCGAGCCTTCTTCGAACAAGCCCGCCGGATAG
>JAKANG010000200.1 GCA_021812505.1 Pseudomonadota bacterium | reverse complement strand
CCGCGGCTTGTTGCAGAGCGCCGGCGCCTTCGCTGCGACCATGCTCGCGCCGGGCGTGACGCTTTATGCGTTCGGCGGCGGCGAGGCCGAGGCGCTTCAGGCCCGCCCGGCCGACCAGCCGGCCTCGCCGAAACAGCGCTGGGGAATGTTGATCGATCTCAACAAATGCTCGACTGGCTGCAACGCCTGCGTGACCGCCTGCAAGGACTATAACGGTTGGCAGGACACGGGGCGCGCGGACATCGATCCGCAATGGATCCGCAAGGTCACGCTCAAGGACCCGCAAACGGGCGTCGAGCGTTCGGCGCCGGTCATGTGTCAGCATTGCGCCTCGCCGCCCTGCGTCGACGTCTGTCCCACCGGCGCCTCGATGAAGCGCGCCGACGGCATCGTTCTCGTGAACAAGCATATCTGCATCGGCTGCCGCTATTGCATGATGGCCTGCCCGTTCAAGGCGCGTTCATTCATCCATGAGGATGAGACCGGCCAGAAGGTCAACAATCCCAGCGGCAAGGGCACGGTGGAAGGCTGCACGCTTTGCGTCGACCGCGTCGACGCCGGCCAGAGGCCCGCCTGCGTGGAAGCCTGCGCCAAGGAAGGCGGCGCCCTGATTTTCGGCGACCTGAAGGATCCGCAAAGCGAAATCTCCCAGGCGCTGCGCAAGCTGCCTTCCACGAAGCTTCGCGCCGACCTTGGCGTAGACCCGGGCGTGCAATACGCCAATCTGACCTAATTCTTCCGCGGGCGGCTTCCGACCGTCCGCCGCGTAAAGAAAAGCGAAGGGGAGAGCGCCAATGGCGCAGATCAAGTTTCAACGGCTGTCGTCGGCCAGCCCGACCTTCTGGATGCTGGTGCTTGCGCATGTCGGCGTGGTGGCGGCGGGCTTGGGCGCGGCGCTGTTCATGGAGACAAACGGCCACCGTGTCACCGGCATGACCAACCAGATCGTCTGGGGCACGCCGCATGTTTTCGCCGTCTTCCTGATCGTCTCGGCCTCCGGAGCGCTCAATGTCGCCTCGGTGTCTTCAGTTTTCAGCCGGCTCGCCTACAAGCCCTTCGCGCGGCTTTCGGGCATACTCGCCATTTCGCTGCTCGCTGGCGGTCTGGCGGTGCTCGTCCTCGACCTCGGCCGGCCGGATCGGCTGCTGGTGGCGATGACGACCTATAATTTCCGCTCGATTTTCGCCTGGAACATTTATCTTTACACCGGCTTCATGGCGATCGTCGTCGCCTATCTGTTCTCGATGATGGATCGCCGGGTGTCGAAGATGACCGCGGTCAACAAGACATTCGGCTGGGCGGCTTTCTCCTGGCGGCTGATCCTGACCACCGGCACAGGTTCGATCTTCGGCTTCCTCGTCGCCCGCGACGCGGTTTCCGGCGGCGTCATGGCGCCCCTGTTCATCGCCTCGTCGCTGGTCTACGGCCTCGCCTTCACCGTGCTCGTGCTGTTGATGATGTCGATCGAAACCCACGAGACCTTGTGCACGCGCGAAATGATCAGCAAATTCCGCGGCCTGCTCATCATCTTCTCGCTGACGGTGCTGTTCCTCACGGCGATCCTGCATGTCAGCAAGATCTACGCGGCGCCGACGCGCGCCGTCGAGGCCTTCATCTTGCTGGATGGCGGCGTTTATCCGCTGGTCTTCTGGGGCGGTCAGGTGTTTCTCGGCAATATCCTTCCGCTGCTGATGCTTGCCTATATGCCTCGCGCTCACAGCAAGCGGAACACTCTCGGCCTGGCCTCGATCCTCTTCCTCGTCGGCGGGTTGGCGCAGATGTATGTCGTGATTATCGGAACCCAGGCCTTTCCGCTGAACATTTTCCCCGGCTATGAAGTGTCCAGCACCTTCGGCGACGGCGCGATCAACGCCTATTCGCCGAGCCTGCCCGAAATCCTGCTGGGCTTGAGCGGCATATCCATCGCCATGCTCATCGCGACCGCCGCTTTCCGTCTGCTGCCTTTCCTGCCGCATGGCGTACCGGTCGACGCCCATGGCGTGGCGCAGGAGGCCGAGGAAGCCATGGCGGAAGCTGGGGCGGCGGCATGACGCGATTGTTCGTTTCGGCGGCGGCGAAGTCCTCCGGCAAGACGACGATCACGCTGGGCCTCGCCGCCGCTCTCCATGCGCGCGGGTTGAAAGTTCAGACGTTCAAGAAGGGGCCGGATTACATCGACCCGATGTGGCTGGCGCGCGCCTCGGGGCGCGCGAGCTACAATCTCGATTTCAACACTCAGAGCCTCGATGAAATCCGCGCCCTGTACGCGCGCGCCTATGGCGACGCCGAGATCGCCTTGATCGAAGGCAACAAGGGGCTGCACGACGGGGTCGATCCACTCGGCGGCGATTCCTCGGCCGCTCTGGCCAAGCTTCTGCGCGCGCCGGTGGTCCTGATTATCGACGCGCATGGCATGGCGCGTGGAATCGCCCCCTTGCTGCTTGGTTACCGCAATTTCGATCGCGATGTCGAATTCGCCGGGATCATCCTGAACAAGGTTGGCGGCGAGCGGCAGGAAGGCAAATTGCGCCAGGCGATCGAGAATTACACCGATCTCAAGGTGCTCGGCGCCCTCGGACGGGACAATGGCCTGAATATCGACGAGCGCCACCTCGGCTTGACCACGCCGAGCGAGACGGGCGAGTGCGACGAAGTCATCGCCCATGCGCGGGAGGCCGTGTTTCAGGGGGTCGATCTCGACGCGCTGTTGGCGGCGGCCGCGGGCGAGGACCGGCGACCGTCGCCCGCCCTTCGCGCCCTGCCGGCGCCCGACGTGACGCTGGCGGTCGCGCGCGACGCCGCCTTCGGCTTCTATTACGCCGACGATCTCGAGGCGTTGCAGGAAGCCGGTGCGCGGCTGATCTTTTTCGACGCCTTGCGCGACGCCGCGCTTCCCGCCTGCGACGGCCTGTTCATCGGCGGCGGCTTTCCGGAGACGCAAAGCGCGGCGCTGGCCGCCAACCGGCCGATGCGGGAGAGCATCCGCGCCGCGATCGAGGCCGGATTGCCGACTTACGCCGAATGCGGCGGCCTGATGTATCTGACCCGTTCGATCGCTTTCGGGGGCCTGGGCGCCGCTCAGGAAATGGTCGGCGTCATTCCTGCGGATTCGGTGATGGACGCCCGGCCACAGGGGCGGGGACTGGTGCGGGTCGAACCCACGGCTGACTTTCCCTGGCCGGAGGCGGGCGCAGAATCTGTCGCAGCCCATGAATTTCATTACGCGCGGCTCGAGAATGTCGCTCCGGATCTGCGTTACGGCTGGCGTGTGAAGCGGGGCTACGGCGTGGACGGCCAGCGCGACGGAATCGTGATCAAGAATCTTTTCGCCAGTTTCACCCATCGGCGCGCGACGTCGCGCGACCGTTGGACCGACCAATTTGTCGCTTTCGTCAGGCAGAAGCGCAAGCGTCATGGCGCCGGCACCGGCGCTTCGGCGGGCAGAGGTCTGACGGGGCGCCGGCAAGCCAGCTAACCAACCGACGTAGAGGCTGATCCATGAGCTATCAATTTCAAGGCAAGGACATCGAGACTACGGCCACCGGCTATCTGGTCAATCCCGAGGACTGGAGCCGCGAACTGGCCGAACATATCGCCGGACTGGACGGGCTCACCCTCGGCGACCGCCATTGGGACGTGATCGAATTCCTCCGCGAGGAATATTTCGAAAATAACCAGAGCACGCCCAACACCCGCACCATTGTCAAGGCGATGTCCGAGAAATGGGGCGAGAAGCTCGATCAAAAGGCCTTGTATGACCTGTTCCCGCTCGATCCGTCCAAGCAGGGCGGCCGCATCGCCGGCGTCGCCGAGAGCCGGCGCAAAGGCGGCTATTGAGCGCGAAAATAGGCGCTGGAAAAAAATAGATAGAGAATGTAAGATTTCGCGCCGCGCGATCCTCGCGGGGCGCGGATGTTTTTCATGCGACTGACCAGCTACACCAATTACGCCTTGCGCGTCCTGATGATCGCGACGATGCGCGAAGGCCAACTCGTGACCGTCCAGGAGGTCGCCGAGATTTTCGGCGTGTCGAAAGCCCATCTCGTCAAATGCGTCCATCAGCTCGGGCTGTGGGGCTATCTCGAAAATGTCCGGGGCCGCCATGGCGGGTTCCGCCTCGCCAAGCCGGCGAAGGACATCACGGTCGGCGAAATCGTGCGCAAGACGGAGGACGACCTCAATCTGGTCGAATGTTTCGACGCGGTGACCAACACCTGCCCGCTGATCGGCCTCTGCGGCCTCGGCAAGACTTTCAAGCGCGCTTGCAACGCCTTTCTCCAGGTGTTGGACACGACAACCGTGGCGGACATTTCCGCCAACCGCGCCGAAGTGCTGGAGACGCTCAACCCGGCCTGGGCCGAAACCCGCCAGCGCCGGCGGGCTTGACGCCGGTACGCGGGTTTTCTAAAGAGGGCCTCCGACGTTCCGGCGTCCGGGCGATTAGCTCAGCGGGAGAGCACACCCTTCACACGGGTGGGGTCATAGGTTCGATCCCTATATCGCCCACCATCGCTCTGGTCTTCCTGCCCCGCGCAACCCATATTGAAGCGGGCCAAACAGGCTGCCGAGGTCCCGTGCATCGC
>JAKANG010000199.1 GCA_021812505.1 Pseudomonadota bacterium | reverse complement strand
GCGATGTCGAGGCGTTCCGCGCCCTTTGCCGCCAGGCCGGTGAAGCGGCGGCCAAGGGCTTCATCGTCACGCTCGGGATCAAGCCCACCCATCCGGCGACGGGCTATGGCTATATCCGCCCCGGCCCGCTGGTCGTCCCCGAAACGGGCGTGGCCAAGGTCGAGGCCTTCGTCGAAAAGCCCGACGCGAAGACCGCCGAACGCTATATCGACGAGGGCTATCTGTGGAACTCCGGCAATTTCTTCTTTCGCGCCGATGTCATGCGCGGCGAATTGCAGGCTTTTGCGCCGGAAATCGCGGCCGCCGCCGAAGCGGCCTTCGCCAAGGCCGAGCGCGATCTCGGTTTTTTGGCGCTGGATCAAGAAGCGTTCAGTCGGGCGCCGAAAACGTCGATCGACTATGCGGTGATGGAGCGGACGAAACACGCCGCCGTCATTCCGGCCGATATCGGCTGGTCCGACGTGGGCAACTGGCAGGCGGTGTGGGAACTCTCCGAGCGCGACGCGCGCGGCGTTTCGGTGCGCGGCCAGGGCGTGGCGATGGACGCGAAGAATGTTCATATCCGCTCGGATCATGGCCTGACCGCGGTGCTGGGGGTCGATGACGTGATCGTGGTCACGACCGATGACGCCGTCCTGGTGCTGGGCGCGCGGCACGGCGACAAGGTCAAGGATTTGGTGGACGAGCTGAAGCGTCGAAAGCTCAAGCAGGCCCGGGAACATCGTCGCCTCTATCGCCCCTGGGGCTATTACCAGTCGATTGACGGCGGCGAGCGCTATCAAGTGAAGAGGATTGTGGTCAAACCCGGCCATAAATTGTCGTTGCAGAAACATTATCACCGCGCCGAACATTGGATCGTGGTGCGCGGCTCGGCCGAAGTCACCCGCGACAATGAAGTCAGGATGATCCATGAAAACGAGTCGGTTTATCTGCCGATCGGGTCGGTCCATCGCCTCGTCAACCCGGGCAAGATCGACCTCGAACTGATCGAGGTCCAGACCGGCTCCTATCTCGGCGAGGACGACATCGTGCGGCTTGAGGACGTCTATCACCGCTCCTGACTCAGCCCCTTCAAGCGAGCCGCCCGATGTTCCCGAAACCCGTCGCCTGCCTCACCCCCAACACATTCGAATATGAGCGGCTGCCGCTGGTGAAGCCGACCGGCTTTCGCGAATATGACGCGCGCTGGCTGTTCGGCTCCGAGCTCAATCTGATGGGCGTGCAGGCGCTCGGCCTCGGGCTCGCAACCCTGATCCACGAGATGGGCGTCAGGCCGCGTCTCGCCACCGGCCACGATTACCGATCCTACTCGGCCTCGATCAAACAGGCTTTGATCTGCGGCCTGATGGCGGGCGGCGTCGAGGTGGTGGACATCGGCCTCGCATTGTCGCCGATGGCCTATTTCGCGCAGTTCGCTCTGGATTGTCCGGCGGTCGCCATGGTCACCGCCTCCCACAACGACAATGGCTGGACCGGGGTGAAAATGGGCGCTCAACGCCCGGTGACTTTCGGGCCGGACGAGATGGCGCGCCTGCGCGACATCGTGCTCGAAGGCCGTTTCGCGCCCCGCGCCGGCGGCGGGTACCGGTTCGTCGAGGATTTTGGGAAAACCTATCTCGACGATCTCGCGAGCCGCACGAAGCTGACGCGCAAGATCAAGGTCGTCGCGGCGTGCGGCAACGGGACGGCGGGGGCCTTCGCGCCGGCGCTGCTGGAGCGGCTGGGCTGCGAGGTGATCCCGCTCGACGTGGCGCCGGACTATGATTTCCCGCGCTATAATCCCAATCCTGAAGATCTCGAAATGCTGCATGCCATGGCCGACAGGGTGCGCGAGGCGAAGGCCGACGTCGGCCTCGGCTTCGACGGCGACGGCGACCGCTGCGGCGTGGTGGACAATCGCGGCGAGGAAATTTTCGCCGACAAGATCGGGGTCATGCTCGCCCGCGATCTCTCGAAGCTTCATCCCGGCGCGACCTTCGTGGTCGATGTCAAATCGACCGGGCTTTTCGCCAGCGACCCGGTGCTGAGGGCCCAGGGCGTCACCGCCGAGTACTGGAAGACCGGCCATTCCTATATCAAGCGCCGGGTCAGCGACCTGAACGCGCTGGCGGGCTTCGAGAAATCCGGCCATTTCTTCTTCAACGCGCCGGTGGGGCGCGGCTATGACGACGGCCTGCTGACGGCGGTCCATGTGCTGGAAATGCTCGACCGCAATCCGGCCATGTCGCTGGCCGAGCTTTACGCCGACCTGCCAAAGACGTGGGGTTCGCCGACGATGTCGCCCCATTGCGCCGACGAGGTGAAATATGGCGTGGTCGAAAGGGTCGTCGCGCGTTTCCAGGCCATGCAGGAAAGGGGCGAAAAAATCATCGGCCAGCACATCTGCAGCCTCGTCACCGTCAATGGCGTGCGGGTGACTTTGGAGGATGGCACCTGGGGGCTGGTGCGCGCCTCGTCCAACAAGCCGGAACTGGTGGTGGTGGTCGAAAGCCCGGCCTCGAAAGAAAATCTCCACGCCATGTTCGAGGCGGTGGACGCAATCCTGCGCGAAAATCCGGAAGTCGGCGCCTATAATCAGACGATCTGATCGGGCGAGGGCGGCTCATGACGATTTTCAAAATTTACGGCCGCGTCCTTACTTTGCTCGCGCCGGAGCGTCGCCTTGCGATCCTTCTGGTGTTCGCCAATCTGACGCTCGCCGGCGCACAGTTCGTCGAACCGGTGCTGTTCGGCCGCATCATCGACCGCATGACCCAGGCCCAGGTATATGTCCAAGTCCATGCCCACCAACCGGCGCGCGAGTTGACCTGGGCCGAACTCGCCCCCCTGATGGGCGCCTGGGTCGGATTCGGCCTGTTTTCCATCGTCGCGGCTGTTTATGTCGCCCTTCATGCCGACCGGATGGCGCACCGCCGCCGGCTTGCGGTCATGGCGGGCTTTTTCGACCATCTGCTCGAACTGCCGTTGACTTTCCACGGACAGACCCATTCGGGACGGCTCTTGAAAATCATGCTCGACGGCGCCGGCGGCATGTTCGGGATCTGGCTGTCTTTCTTCCGCGAGAATTGCGCTTCGGTCGCCGCGCTTTTCGTCCTGCTGCCGGCGACGCTGTTCGTGAACTGGCGCCTGGGGCTGGTGCTGGTGGTCCTAGTCGCCTTTTTCGGCTTGCTGACCATTTCGGTCCTGCGCCGCACCCAGGGGCTTCAGGCGCGGGTCGAGGTGTTCAACGCCGAACTGGCCGAGCGCGCCTCCGACGCCTTGGGCAATGTGCCGGTGATCCAGTCTTTCACCCGGATCGAGCGCGAATCGCGCAGCGTCCGCCGGATCATCGACCGGGTCCTCGCGGCGCAGCTGCCTGTTTTGTCATGGTGGGCGCTGGCCGCGGTGGCGACCCGGGCCTCGGCGACGCTGAGCCTCCTCGCCATTTTCATCATCGGCGTATGGCTGCATCTCCATCATCTGGCGACCATCGGCGTGATCGTCGCCTTCATGAATTTCGCCACCATTCTGGTGGCCCGGCTGGAGCAGGTGGTGAATTTCTCCAATTACCTGCTGATGCAGGCGCCCAAAATCGGGAATTTCTTCGAGGTCATGGACATCGCGCCCAATGTCGCCGATCGGCCGGGCGCCGTCGATCCCGGCCGCTTCGCCGGGCAGGTCGTCTTCGACCATGTCTCGTTCGCCTATGACGAGCGGCGCAAGGCGGTGGACGATGTGAGCTTTGTCATCAGGCCGGGTGAAACCGTCGCTCTCGTCGGCGCGACGGGCTCGGGCAAATCGACCACGCTCAGCCTGCTGCACCGGGCTTTCGATCCGCAGGACGGCCGGATTCTCATCGACGGGACCGACATTCGCGATTTTCAACTCGGCGCGCTGCGCCGCAATATAGGGGTCGTTTTTCAGGAGCCGATGCTGTTCGCGCGCTCGATCGAGGAGAATCTGCGCGTCGGCAAGGTCGATGCGAGCAGAACCGAAATCGACCTTGCCCTTGAACGCGCTCAAGCGAGTGATTTCGTGTCGCGCCAGAGCAAAGGCGTCAGGACCATGGTCGGCGAACGCGGGCGCACGCTTTCGGGCGGCGAACGCCAGCGCCTGTCGATCGCGCGGGCGCTGCTCAAGGACCCGCCGATCATGATTTTCGACGAGGCGACGGCGGCGCTTGACGCCGCGACGGAAAAGCAGTTGCAGGCGGCGCTGAGCGCCGCGGCCAAGGACCGCACCACTTTCATCATCGCCCATCGGCTGGCGACCGTTCGCGGCGCCGACCGGATTTTCGTCTTCGATCAGGGCAGGATCGTCGAACAGGGGTCTTTCGACGAACTGGTCGCGCGGAACGGACGCTTCGCCGCTCTGGCGCGGGCGCAGTTCATGGCGGGGGAACAGAAGGCGCAGGCTTGAGCCTTTTCACCCCTCGGCCTTCGGCTCCGGCGTCAACCGCAACAGCGTGATCCGGTTGCGCTGCTTGCGCAGCACCTCGAAGCGGAAACCATGAAAAGTGAATTTCTGGCCCTGTTCGGGAATGGCGCGGGCTTCGTGGATGACGAGGCCGGCGATGGTCGTGGCCTCCTCGTCCGGCAGGTCCCAGGCC
>JAKANG010000198.1 GCA_021812505.1 Pseudomonadota bacterium | reverse complement strand
CGGTCGGCGCCGCGCTTGGTCCGAGTGAAGACGATGGAGCGGCGAAAATCGGGATTCTGCAGCAGGTCGACCAGCACTGAGGTCTTGCGCCGCGCCTCGACCAGAATCACCCGCTGCGCCACGCGGTCCGCGGTCTTGGCCACCGGCGTCACGGAGACCTTGACCGGCTGATGCAGCATTTCCCCGGCCAGAGTGGCGATTTCCGGCGGCATGGTCGCGGAGAAGAACAAGGTTTGGCGCCGCTTCGGCAATTTGGCGAAAATCTTGCGGATCGGAACCAAAAAGCCAAGATCGAGCATGTGATCGGCCTCGTCCAGCACGACCGCGGAGGTTCCATCGAGCCGCAGATTGCCCTGCGCCATATGATCGAGCAGACGACCGGGCGTGGCCACCAGAACATCCAGCCCGCGCGAAAGCGCCTGGAGCTGCGGGCCGAAGCCGACGCCGCCGAATATCGTGGCGACGCGCAGGCCGGCGAAGCGCCCATAGGCCCGGAAACTGTCGCCGATCTGGGCCGCGAGTTCGCGGGTGGGGGCGAGCACCAGAATACGGGCCTGTTTCGGGCGGGGAGATTCAGGGAATTTCAGAAGTCTCGAGATCAGCGGCGTGGCGAAGGCGCAGGTCTTGCCGGTGCCGGTTTGCGCAATGCCCAGAAGGTCGTGGCCTTCGAGAAGCGGGGGAATCGCCTGCGCCTGGATCGGAGTCGGCGTCTCATAGCCTTCGCTGGTCAGAGCGCGCAAAACAGCCTCGGTCAAACCGAGATCGGAAAAAGTAGTCACTGGATAGCTTTCATAGGGCCGCGCGCGCTCCATTGATGGCGGACGCAGCGCTTGTCGAAGAAGGCCCCGCACAGAATGGACCGACTGTCAGGAAACGGTCTGGAGGCCGGGCGACGCGTCAATTCAGGAAATCCGCGTCCCATGCGCCGGCGCGCCGTCAGGTTTATCGATGTCGTGGAGATAATGAATAGGACGCGGGAGCAAAGAAAAACTTACTCTCGGGCCAGCCTCACGGCCATAACTCGATGTGGGCTGGTTAGCAGTCAATGATGTTCGAAACAAGACCAGAATATATTTCCGTCTCTGGCCAGGCGCTGCGTCTTGTCGTATAGAACGACGAAGGGTCGTTCGACGGCCGAACGCGGAGCCGCCCTGCGCATCTCCGGAATGATCGCGTTTTCCTGGCGACCGCGGGCGTCCCGGCGCTTGACAGCGCGCTTTGCGGCGCCTCTCTCGAATTCAAAGATCGGATTACTTGTGCAGGTATTGGTTCGCGACAACAATGTCGAGCAGGCGCTTCGCGTTCTGAAAAAGAAAATGCAGCGCGAAGGCCTCTTCCGTGAAATGAAGCAGCGCAGCGCTTACGAGAAGCCCTCGGAGAAACGCGCGCGCGAAGCGGCCGAAGCCGTTCGGCGGGCGCGCAAGCAGGCGCGGAAAAAGGCCCAGAACGAAGGCCTGCTGCCCAAGCCCAAACGCAAGCCCCCCCGCGCCCGGCAACAACCTGCGGCAGCCGCGCCCTCCACGACGAACCCTGCGGCTTGATCGAAAAACATCCTGCCGTCCGCGATTCGGAGATCTGAAACCATGGCGCGCAAACCTGGCTCGAAGAGCGAATTCGTCATGTTCGACGTGGTCTACGAAGACGGCGCCATGCGTTCAAACCGGCGCGTTCCGAAGGAAATTCTCGGCGGCGTCGAGGGCGACGAACCGGCCCACGCTTTTCTCGAATCGCAAGATCAGGAAATCGCCAAGGTTTCGGGTCGCCCAATGGCTCCGATCAAGATTGTGCGGCGGTCGTGAGCCGTGACGAAACCAATGACGCCTGTGTCCAGTTTGCGGAATTGACAGCCGGATTGCCGCGGGCGTGAGCGAAACGAGAGACTGCTTCGCCCGCCTGCCCGCCTTTACGCGCGCCCGTCCGAAAAACGTCCATGAACGCAAGGCGTCGGGGCGACGAGTATCGGTCATCCGTGTTTGGACTTGCGCGCTTTTGTCGGCCCGCCGCCCCAGGTCATGTTTGCCCAGAGTCACGTTTGCCCCAAGTCGCTTTTCATGCGGACATACGCTCCCCGATCGCGTCGGCCTTGCGCAATTGGGGAAAAAAGGCAGCCCAGGCGCCCGCCACGACCAGCGCGGCGCAGCCGCCGAAGAGCGCCGCGCCGACCGGCCCCAGTAGCGCGGCCGCGACGCCGGATTCGAATTCGCCGAGCTGGTTGGAAGCCCCGATGAACAGAAAATTGACCGCCGAAACGCGGCCGCGCATTTCATTGGGCGTGGCGAGCTGGACGAGGGTCTGGCGCACGACCATGCTCACGACGTCGAAGGCGCCCAGCGCCGCCAGAGCCGCGAGCGAAAGCGCGAAGGACTTCGACAAGGCGAAGACAATGGTCGCCGCCGCATAGCCCGCGACCGCGAAGAACATTTTTGGCCCTGCGCCGCGCCGCAGCGGGAAGGCCGAGAGCAGCAGGCTGACCCCGATCGCGCCCAGGGCGGGGGCCGCGCGCAACGCGCCGAGCCCGGCCGGCCCGACCAGCAGGATGTCGCGGGCGTAGATTGGCAGCAGCGCGGTCGCGCCGCCAAACAGAACGGCGAAGAGATCGAGCGAGATCGCGCCGAGCACGACCTTGTTCGACCAGATATAGCGCAGGCCCGCGAGCGCGTTCTTGCCCCTGCGATCGACGCCTCGACCCGCCACGGCGCCTTTCGGCCGTCGGATCGCCCAGACGGCCGGCGCCGCGCAAGCAGCCACAATGGCGCAGAGCAGGAAGATTTTCTTGTCGAGGACGGCGAAGAGCAGGCCGCCGAGCGCGGGGCCGGCGATGGTCGCCGCCTGGAAGACGGTCGTGGACATGGCCACCGCCCGCGAAAATCGCGCCTCGTCCACGATCTCCGGCAGCAACGAGGAATTCGCCGGCCCTGCGAAGGCCCGCGCCGAGCCCAGCGCGAAGAGCGCCGGATAAAGCGCCCAGACCGGCGCCGCCGTCGCCGTGAGGAAAAAGATCGCCGCAGAAGCCGCGCCCTGCCCGAGCGCGGCGAAAGCCGAAATCTTGCGCCGATCGAAATGATCGGCGGCCGCGCCGCTCCAGCGCAAAAGAACGACCAGGGGCAGGAATTGCGCGAGACCGACGAAGCCGAGGCTCAGCGCGCTGCCGGTGGACGCATAGACATGCCAGCCCATGGCGACGTCGAGCATCTGCGCCGCGAAGGCGCCGAAGCCGCGCGCCGCCAGAAAAAGCGCGACATTGCGACGAGTCGCGCCGGGATGCGACCGAAGGGGGCGATCATGCATGGGGCCGTCATAGCGCGGTTTCGGCGCGGGAGTCCTTTCAGGCGCGCCAGATGAGCCTTGCGGCGCTGCGGGCCTTTTCGCCCGGCGCCAGAGCCCGCATGGACGGCTTGGCGAAGATGTCGCCCGAAAAGCCCTCCGGATCGCCATGGCCCGTCCACGCTTCAAGACAGAGAAACGGCGCTCCCGGCCGCGACCACAATGCTATATGCGGGAAATTCTCCAACTCCATACGCAGGGTCGGGCCGCCCTCGGCGGAAAATTCCAGCCCTGCGCTGCGCGCGTCGAGAAAGCACAACGCCTCCTCGAACAGATCGGGCGTGAGGATCAAGGCGCGGTCCTCCAACGGAATGGCGCGGCGCCTTTGCGAAAATAGGCCACCCGGCGCGATGACCGGAACCTCGGCGCGCTCGGCCGCGTCGAAACGCAGGACATGCCCGCCTGTCGCGCCGGGCAGCGGCCAGACGAAGCCCGGATGCAGGCCGCAGGCGAAAGGCATGATTTTCCGGCTTCCGTTAACAACATGAAGAACAATTTCCAACGCATTGTTTTCTATTTTATATTCACAAAACAACTCGAACTCGAAAGGGTAAAGCGCGCGTGTGCGTTCGTTCGCCCTCAGGCGCAGCAGGACGCGGTTTTCGGACTGTTCGACTGGCGCGAAATCCTCGCCGCGCGCGAAACCATGGAGGCCGAGCGGGTAGCGTTGGCCCTCGACGACAACGCCATCGCGGGTCCAGCCCACCACAGGAAACAGAATGGGCGCGGACTCGGCCCAATATTTGTCGTCACCCGGCCAGATCAACTCGCGCCCGTCGACCCGCCAACTTTTCAATTCGGCTCCGCGCAAGGCGATCCGCGCCGAGGCGCCGCCGGACGCAATTTCCACCGATCCTTTGCTCATGCCCTTCTGCCCGCGCCTTCCCTGGTTTAGCCTGCCGCCATCTGTTGCGTCATTGCTATGCTGCGCTCGCAATGACGAAATGGCGTTTTAACACCAGCCGGATCCCCGCATGACCGAAGCCGCGATTCGCATGATCCGCGTCAACAAATGGTACGGCCAGTTCCATGTGCTGCGCGATATCGATCTCGAGGTGGCGCCCGGCGAAAGAATCGTGCTCTGCGGTCCCTCGGGTTCGGGCAAGTCGACCCTCATCCGCTGCATCAATCGGCTGGAAAGCCATCAATCGGGCCGGATCGTCGTCGATGGGGCCGAACTCACGGACGATCTGCGCAGCGTCGAAATGATACGGCGCGAGGTCGGAATGGTCTTTCAGCATTTCAACCTCTTCCCGCACCTCACCGTGCTGGAGAATTGCATGCTGGCG
>JAKANG010000197.1 GCA_021812505.1 Pseudomonadota bacterium | reverse complement strand
CGCCTCGCGCATGTAGCGCGACCAGATTTCGACCGGAAGATTGGCGCCTGAGGCCTTTTTCGTCGGCGAATTGTCGTCATTGCCGACCCAGACGCCGGTGACGAGCTGGCTCGTATAGCCCACGAACCAGGCGTCGCGGTAATCCTGGCTGGTTCCGGTCTTGCCCGCCGCCTGCCAGCCGGGCAGATCAGCCTTTTTCGCGGTGCCGATGACCAGCGTCTGCTCCAGCATGGAATTCATCATCGCGACATAGGTCGGATCGACCACCCGACCGTTGCTTGACCCCTTGCGGGCATAGAGCAGCTTGCCATCCGCTGTGCGCACCTTGGTGATGATATGGGATTGCACGCCGATGCCGCCATTGGCGAAGGGAACATAGGCGGTCACGAGTTCGAGCGGCGTGACTTCCGAAGTGCCGAGCGCGATCGAGGCGTTGGCCTGCAGGTCCGACGCGATTCCGAGCCGATGCGCGGTCTGCACGATCGCGCGGGGGCCGACCTCCAGGCCGAGCCGCACCGCCACCGTATTGAGCGACATGGCCAGGGCCGTGGTGAGATTGACCGGGCCCATATATTTGTGGCTGGCGTTCTCGGGCTGCCAGCCGCGCACGTTGATCGGGGCGTCGTCGCGGACGGTGTCCGGGGTGAGGCCGTGCTCCAGCGCCGTCAGATAGACGAAGGGCTTGAAGGCCGAGCCGGGCTGGCGATGGGCGGCGACGACGCGGTCGAACTGGCTGTCCTCGTAATCGCGCCCGCCGACAAGAGCGCGGATGGCGCCGGCCGAATCGAGCGACACCAGCGCGCCCTGGGTGACGCCGAACTTGCCGCCCTGCTTGTCGAGCACGTCGTCGAGCGCGCGTCCGGCGGACGCCTGCATCGCCGGATCGATGGTCGAGGTGACGACAATGTCCTCGTCGATCGCGCCGATCGTCTCGTCGAGCACGTCCATCACATAATCGGCGGCGTAATTGAGCGAGGCGCTGTCGCGGCCGCGCACGGCATGGGCGGGATGGGCCAGGGCGTCCTCCGCCTGCGCCTCGGTGATGAAGCCGGACTGGGCCATGGCGGTGACGACCTGATTGGCGCGCTCGATCGCCGCCGATTCGTTATGGTTGGGCGCGAGCTTCGACGGCGCCTTCATCAGGCCGGCGAGCATGGCGGCCTCGGGCAAGGTCACGTCCCTGGCCGAGCGGCCGAAATATTTTTGCGCCGCGGCGTCCACGCCATAGGCGCCCGAGCCGAAATAGACCCGGTTCAGATAGAGTTCGAGAATCTGGTCCTTGGAATATTTGTGTTCCAGCCAAAGCGCGAGGATGGCCTCCTGGATCTTGCGCGAGAAGGTGCGCTCCTGGGTCAGGAACAGATTCTTGGCCAGTTGCTGGGTCAGGGTCGAGCCGCCCTGCATCACGCCACGCCCGGCCAGGTTATTGACCAAAGCGCGCAGGACGCCGACAGGATCGACGCCCCAATGGCTGTAAAAGCGCCGGTCTTCGATGGCGATGAAGGCCTTGGGCAGAAATGGCGGCAGTTCGGAGAGCCGGATCGCCGCCCCGCCGGTGTCGCCGCGATTGGCGAGCAGCGTTCCGTCCCGCCCGAGCACCGCGATATTGGGCGGGCGCTTCGGGATCGCCAGATGCTCGATATGCGGAAGTTGCGAGCCGTAATAGAGGAAGACGCCGCCTCCGCCGATCAGGCCCCAGATCGCCAGCACGAAGCCCCAATAGAACAAACGGCCGAACAGCGAGCGCCGGCGCCGTCTCGGCTCCCTGCGGCGCGAGGGCTTTTCGTCCGCGCCACGGCGCTCCCGGCGCGGCCCGGCGCGACGCTCGGCGACCAGTTCCGGCGCGTCGTCGTCCTCGTCGGAAAATCTGGGCTCGATGCGCTCCTTGAGCGCCTTCCTGCGCGCCATGTCTCGCGATCCGACTTGTCTGGGGCCGCCCTCCGGCGTGAGGGCGGCGGCCGCGATCCTTCGCTGCCGGCGATAGAAAGAATAAATCGGGCGGTTTAAGGGCCGGTTAAGGTTTATCGGCGCGCCACCGCCGGTGAAAAGGCAGGAAAAGCAGCGGCGCGGCGCTTGCGTTGACGGCCAAGGCGCTGCAAAGTTGCGCCCCCGCAAAGGCAGGAACCGGAACGCCGACCCATGAAAGTCACGCTTGAGAGAACGGCTCTGTTAAAGTCGCTCGGTCATGTCCATCGTGTCGTCGAGCGGCGGACGACCATACCGATCCTCTCCAATGTCCTGCTGAGCGCCAGCGGCGGCGGTTTGCAGCTCAAGGCGACCGATCTCGATCTCGAAGTGACCGAGACCACCCCGGCCGACGTCGGCCAGGCGGGCGCCACGACCCTGCCCGCCCATACGCTTTACGAAATCGTGCGCAAGTTGCCTGACGGCGCCCAGGTCTCGCTGGAATCGGGTGAGGACAGCGGCCAGCTCCAGCTGCGTTCGGGCCGCTCGCGCTTCAGCCTCCAGGCCTTGCCGGAAAGCGATTTCCCCGATCTCGCCGCCGGCGAGATGAGCCACAGCTTCAAGCTCAAGGCCAATGAGCTGAAGCGCCTGCTCGACAAGACGCAGTTCGCCATTTCCAGCGAAGAGACCCGCTATTACCTCAACGGCGTCTTCCTCCATGTGACCGAAGCCGACGGCAAGCCCCTGCTGCGCGCCGTGGCCACCGACGGCCACCGCCTCGCCCGGCTGGAAACGCCGGCTCCGGCGGGCGCTGCCGGCATGCCGGGCGTGATCGTGCCGCGCAAGGCGGTGGTCGAGGTGCAGAAGCTGATCGAGGACCCGGAGGCCGAAGTCACGATCGAGCTGTCGCCGGCCAAGATCCGATTTACACTCGGAACGGTGATTCTGACCTCCAAGCTGATCGACGGCTCCTTCCCCGATTACGCCCGGGTCATCCCGACCCAGAACGACAAGCTCCTCACCGTCGAGCGCCGGGACTTTTCGGAGGCGGTGGATCGCGTCTCCACCATTTCCTCGGAGCGCGGACGCGCGGTTAAACTGTCGCTCGACTCCGGCAAGCTGGTGCTCTCGGTCATCAATCCGGATTCCGGCTCGGCGATCGAGGAACTGGAAGTCGATTATGACGCCGGCCCGCTCGAGATCGGCTTCAACGCCCGCTATCTCATGGATATCGCCAGCCAGCTCGACAGCGACACGACCCTGTTCAAGATGAACGATTCCGGCTCGCCGACCATCATCCAGGACCGCGACGGCGCCAGCGCGCTCTATGTGCTCATGCCGATGCGGGTGTGAGCGGGGACGCCAAACCGCGAGGGAATACGCAATTCATCCGCGCCCCGGTCCGCAGTGTTCACGATGAGATCGATTGGTCGAAGGCCTTAGCGCATCGAACCTGATATGGTCGGAACGAACGCGGAGCCGGATAGAAGTCGGCGCCCTCAGCTCTGCTGATTCCGTCGCGTCCAGGCCGGCGGCGCCTGGCGCGTTCGGTCGACGGCTCCCCTGAATCGTCGCGGTCGTCAGTCGCCGCCGAACAGGTCGCGTGTAAAAACCTTTCCCGCGACATCCTTGAGCGCGGGGACGAAGCGGTTGGCAAGGATGAGGTCGCTGCGCGATTTGAAGGCGTCGAGATCGCTGACCACTTCCGAGTGGAAGAAATGCGGCTCATGCAGAGTCGGCTCGTAGACGATGACCTTGATGCCCTTGGCCTTGATCCGCTTCATCACGCCCTGGACCGAGGAGGCGCGGAAATTGTCCGAGCCGGCCTTCATGATCAGCCGGTAGATGCCGACCACCCCGGGATTCCGCTCCACGATCTGTTCGGCGATGAAATCCTTGCGGGTCGTGTTCGAATCGACAATGGCCCGGATCAGGTTCTGCGGCACGTCGCGGTAATTGGCGAGAAGCTGCCTGGTGTCCTTCGGCAGGCAATAGCCGCCATAGCCGAAGGATGGATTGTTGTAATGATTGCCGATGCGTGGATCGAGACAGACGCCGTCGATGATCTGGCGGCTGTCGAGGCCATGGGCGACCGCATAGGTGTCGAGCTCGTTGAAGAACGCGACCCGCATGGCGAGAAAGGTGTTGGCGAAGAGCTTGATCGCCTCGGCCTCCGTCGCGGAGGTGAAGAGCGTCGGAATCTCCTGCCTGAGCGCGCCTTGCTGCAGGAGTTCGGCGAAGAGGCGCGCCCGTTCGCCCTCGCCGCCGATGACGATGCGCGAGGGATGGAGGTTGTCGTGAAGCGCCTTGCCCTCGCGCAGGAATTCCGGCGAGAAGATCAGCCGCCCTGCCGGCAGCCCCGCGCCGGCCTTGGCGGTGAAGCCGACCGGGACGGTCGATTTGATGACCATGACCGCCGTCGGGTTGATCGCCGTTACATTCTCGACGACGGATTCGACCGAGGACGTGTCGAAATAATTGGTTCTGGGATCGTAATCCGTCGGCGTGGCGATGACGACGAAATCGGCGTCATGGAAGGCGTCGGCGGGATCCAGGGTGGCGCGGAGATTCAGCGGCTTTTTGGCGAGATAATCCGCAATGTCGTCGTCGATGACGGTCGAACGCCGCGCATTGATCGCCGCGACACGGTCGGACGATATGTCGAGCAGAACGACCTGATGATTCTGGGCAAGCAGCACCGCGTTCGAAAGGCCGACAT
>JAKANG010000196.1 GCA_021812505.1 Pseudomonadota bacterium | reverse complement strand
CCGATCTAGGTCCACGGCGGCCTCGGTATGGCCGGAGCGCATCAGGACGCCGCCCTCGCGCGCGACCAGCGGAAAGACATGGCCGGGGCGGACGAAATCGCCGGCGCCGAGATTGTTGTTGGCGAGCCCGCGCACCGTATTGGAGCGCTGTTCGGCGGAAATGCCGGTGGTGAGGCCGTGCTTGACGTCCACCGAGACGGTGAAGGCGGTGCCGAGCGGGGCGTCGTTTTCGGCCACCATGGGCGCCAGATGCAGGCGCCGGGCTTCGGCGCCGCTCAGGGGGGCGCAGACGATGCCGCAGCAATTGCGGATGATGAAGGCCATTTTTTCCGGCGTGCACAGGCTCGCCGCCATGACCAGGTCGCCTTCGTTCTCGCGGTCGTCGTCGTCGGTCACGACGACAATCTCGCCGCGTTTGATCGCCTCGATCGCTTCGGTCACTGAATTTGTCACGAAGCTACCTCCCATCTTGTCCTTGGCCACGACCTCGTGCAGAAAGTCGTTCGGCGTCACGGCGCCGCCCGTCTCGCGCGTGATGGCCTGGGCCGTCTCGCGCGACATCCACACGCTCTCCTGATTGCAGAGCTGGGTCACGGCCCCGGGCGTCAGCCCGAGCCGCCGCGAAAACTCGATCCGGCTCACGCCGGACTTGCGCAACCATTCCGCCAGCTTCATGGGGGGAAGTTAACGCTTTCTATGGTTTTAGCAATGCTAAAATTTGGCCAGGAAATCCATGCGGGTCGTTTTTAGTTTTGGCGGCAGGGCCGCTCGGGTCCTGGGGCTCGCCGTGGCGCTGGCCGCTTCCGCCCTTGTTGCGCCGGCCTTCGCTCGGACCGGCCCCTGCGCGGATGTGAGCGCCGACGGGCGTTCCTATACGATCTGCCTGTTCGATCCGACAAAGGAGGAACTGCGCCTGTTCTGGCGGGGACCCGGACACGAGCCTCTGGGGAGTTTCGAAGCCGCGGCGGCGACGCTCGGGCTCGACGAAGAGCTCGTCTTCGCGATGAACGCCGGCATGTACGACGGCAAGCAGGCGCCGATCGGGCTCTATATCGAAAAAGGCGTCGAGTTGAAGCGCGCCAACACGCGCGCCGGCGCCGGCAATTTTCACCTCAAGCCGAACGGCGTCTTCTTCGTCGCCGGCGCAGAGGCGGGGGTGATGGAGACCTTGCAGTTCCTGAGCCTGCGCAAGCGCGTGGATTACGCGACCCAGTCCGGCCCGATGCTGGTCGTCAACGGCGAGATCCATCCGCGCATCAGCGCCGACGGCGTTTCGGCCAAGATCCGGAACGGCGTCGGCCACGGCCGCGACGGCCGCGTCTTTTTCGTCATTTCCGACGAGCCGGTGACCTTTCACCAGTTCGCCAGCCTGTTCAAGGACGCGCTGAACTGCGACAACGCGCTCTATCTCGACGGCTCGATTTCCGCGCTCTATGCGCCGAACCTCGGCCGCGACGATCTCACGCGCCCGATGGGGCCGATGGTCGGCGCGGTCGAAAGGAAAAGGTGACGGTCACCGCGCGAAGGGCCAGCTGTATCCTTCGCCCTGCTGGCCGCGATGGCGCAGGAAATGGTCGGCCAGCACGCAGGCGGCCATGGCTTCGGCGATGGGGGCGGCGCGCACGCCGACGCAGGGGTCGTGGCGGCCCTTGGTGCGCAATTCGACCTCCGCGCCGTAGCGGTCCACCGAGCGGCGCGGCGTGAGGATGGAGGAGGTCGGCTTGACCGCGAAACGCGCGACGATCGGCTGGCCGGTGGAAATGCCGCCGAGAACGCCGCCGGCGTGGTTGGCGAGAAAGGCCGGCCCGTCATTGCCCGCGCGCATTTCATCGGCGTTTTCCTCGCCGGTCAGTTCGGCGGAGGCGAAGCCGTCGCCGATCTCCACGCCCTTGACGGCGTTGATCGACATCAGCGCCGCCGCCAGATCGGCGTCGAGCTTGCCATAGACCGGCGCGCCCCAGCCGGCGGGAACGCCTTCGGCCACCACTTCCAGCACCGCGCCGATGGAGGAGCCGCGCTTGCGAATCTCGTCGAGATAGTCGGCCCATTCAATTGCCGCGACCGGGTCGGGGCAGAACAGGGAGTTGCGCGAGACCTCATCCCAGTCCCAGCGCGAACGATCTATTTTTTTCGACCCGACCTGGATCAACGCGGCGCGGATCGTCACGCCGGGGATGATCTTTCGCGCGACGGCGCCCGCCGCGACCCGCGCGGCGGTCTCGCGCGCGGACGAGCGCCCGCCGCCGCGATAGTCGTGGATTCCATATTTGGCGTCATAGACATAATCGGCATGACCAGGACGGTAAGAGTCCTTGATCTCTCCATAATCCTTGGATCGCTGGTCGGTGTTCTCGATCATCAGCGCGATCGGCGTCCCGGTTGTCATCTGGACGCCCTTGTCGTCCATCATCACGCCCGAGAGGATTTTCACCGCGTCCGGCTCCTGGCGCTGGGTGGTGAAGCGCGACTGGCCCGGACGGCGCAGGTCGAGATATTTCTGGATCTCGGCGGCTTCGAGCGGAAGGCGCGAGGGGCAGCCGTCCACGACGCACCCCAGGGCGGGACCGTGGCTCTCGCCGAAAGTGGTGACGCGGAAGAGATGCCCGAATGTATTGTGCGACATGGCGGCCAAGGCGTGCGAGGAAACGTCGTTTTCTAACCCCAAAGCGCGCAAAAGGCCAAATGAGGGTGGAGGAGGCTTGAATTCCGGGCGGCGACCCGAGCCCACCGGACGATATGCGGGCGCCAGCGATCGCCGCATCCGGCGCGGTGGTCCTTGCGAGCGCGGGACGCGCGCCAGCCCTTCAACGGGATTGACCTCGCGCCGCTTCCGGCCGCAGACTCCGGGCGAGTCTCCCGCTGCGGCCCATTCGTTGGGCCGTTGCGGGGCGGCTCCTGGCTTGGTCCGAGAGGGCGCTCATGGCGGCGCGGAATCTGGAAGGGCAAGTGGTTTCGGTGCGCGGCGCCGTCGTGGACGTGCGTTTCGCTCCCGGCGGCCTGCCGCCGGTCGACACCGCCATCGAGGTGTTGTGGGACCGCCCGCAGCCGCTCGTTCTCGAGGTTCACAGCCATCTCGATCCACAGACCGTCCGCGCCATCGCGCTGCAGACGACCTCCGGCCTGTCGCGTGGCGTCGCGGCGCGCGCGTCCGGCGAGCCGCTGACCGTGCCTGTAGGCGAAGCGGCGCTTGGCCGTCTGTTCGACGTCATGGGCCATCCCGGCGACGGGGGCCCGCCCTTGCCGGAGGACACGCCGCGCCGCCCGATCCACAATCCGCCGCCGCGCCTGAAGGACGAAAGCGCCACGGCCGGGATTTTCGAAACCGGAATCAAGGTGATCGACCTGCTCAGCCCGCTCGCTCAGGGCGGCAAGGCGGCGATGTTTGGCGGCGCCGGCGTCGGCAAGACCGTGCTGGTGATGGAGCTCATCCACGCCATGGTCGAGAAATACCACGGCATTTCCGTCTTCGCCGGCGTCGGCGAACGCTCGCGGGAGGGCCACGAATTGTGGACGGAAATGCGCGAATCGGGCGTTCTCGAGCGCACGGTCCTGATCTACGGCCAGATGAACGAGCCGCCCGGCGCGCGCTGGCGCACGCCGCTCGCCGCGCTCGCCGTGGCCGAAGATTTCCGTGATCGGAAGCAGCAGAACGTCCTGCTGCTGATGGACAATGTCTTCCGCTTCGTCCAGGCCGGCGCCGAAGTGTCGAGCCTCCTCGGGCGACTGCCCTCGCGCGTCGGATACCAGCCGACCCTGGCGAGCGAGGTTGGCGCGCTCCAGGAGCGCATCGCCTCGGCGGCCGGGGCCTCGGTCACCGCGATCCAGGCCGTCTATGTCCCCGCCGACGATTTCACCGATCCGGCGGTCACCGCGATATCGAGCCACATGGACAGCATCATCATGCTGTCGCGCCAGCTCGCCGCCGAGGGCTTTTACCCGGCGGTCGATCCGCTCGGTTCGTCTTCCGCGCTAGTCGATCCCGTGATCGTCGGCGAGGCGCACTACCGCGTCGCCGAGCGGGCCCGCGAGGCCCTGGCGCGATTCAAGGACCTGCAGGACATCATCGCGCTGCTTGGCGTCGAGGAGCTGGGCGCGTCCGACCGGCTCATCGTCAAGCGCGCGCGGCGGCTGCAACGTTTTCTCAGCCAGCCGTTCGCGGTGACCGAGGCCTTTACCGGAAAGCCGGGACGCAGCGTCGCGCTTGCCGACACGATTCGAGGGTGTCAGGCCATTCTCGACGGCGAGGCGGACGAATGGGCCGAAAGCTCGCTTTACATGGTCGGAACGCTTGACGAGGCGCGTCAGAAGGAAGCCGATTCCAGAAAGGCGGGGTCGTGAGGCTGCGCATTGTCACGCCGCTGTCTGTCGTCGTCGACGAGACGCATGTCGCCGCGTTGCGCGCCGAGGACGCGTCGGGGAGTTTCGGAATCCTGCCCGGCCACGCCGATTTCCTCACCAGCCTCTCCTTTTCCGTCGTCAGCTGGAGGCGCGCCGATTCCGTCCGGCGCTATTGCGCGGTGCGCCGCGGCGTCCTGTCGGTGACCGGCGGCGCCGACATTGCCGTCGCGACGCGCGAGGCGGTCGCTAGCGACGATCTTGAAGCCCTCGATCAAACGGTCCTCGCC
>JAKANG010000195.1 GCA_021812505.1 Pseudomonadota bacterium | reverse complement strand
AGATAGCGGCGGCGCCGACGGGCGATTTCCGCGAGCTCCGAAGAGCAAACGCGGTTGAAATCGGCCTCGCCGATCATCGCCGCGCGAATGACGTCCTCATTGCGAACGACGATCGGCGGCGCGCCGTCGACCACCGCGCCCATCGCCAGCTCCGGCTGCATCGGCGCGCCGATCTTGCGCACCAGCACCAGATCGAGCGGCGCGTGCAATCGCGCCGCGACTTCCGCCGCCACTGGGACGCCGCCGCGCGGCAAGGCGAGAATGACCGGGGCCTGCCCCGCAAAGCCTTCGAGGGCGGCCGCGAGCTTTTTTCCTGCGTCGGATCTGTCCCTAAACGGCATGGCGGCCCCCATTGAAACCCCGCGCCACACGACGCCTCCGCCCCTGGCGCATCCCGTCGCCAATGCTAGCGCAGGCGGGATCGTCTCGCCAGCGGCGCCGAATATCAATCCGTCTTGAAAGGCGGCAGGTTTTTGCGGATGCTCCCTCGCGCGCGCCGCCGCGCTGGTTTATGGATCGCCGGGGGCTTGCCGGCCCGACGCGCCGATTGCGACGGACCGTCGCCGCCAAGGCGGCGCGCCAACCGATTGTCCGAACGCCTTCCAAGGAGCCGAACATGTCCGAACACAAGGCCCACCATCAGGTGGAGGCGGGCTCCGAGCGCGGTTTCGGCCTCGTCTTCGCCGCCTTTTTCGCGCTTGTCGGCCTGGCGCCTGTCTTGCGCGGCCATGGCGCGATCCGCTGGTGGGCTTTGCCGCCCGCCGCCGGCTTTTTCATCATCGCGCTCATCGCGCCCCGCTGGCTCGGGCCGCTGAACCGCGTCTGGTTCCGATTCGGTCAGCTGTTGAACAGGATCGTGTCGCCGTTGATCATGGGGTTCTTTTTTTTCGTCGTCGTGACGCCCCTCGCGCTCGTCCTTCGCGCAACCGGCCATGACGTTCTCAAGATCGGCCCTGCGGCAAAGCGCCGGGCCAGCTATTGGACCGAACGGAGCCATGACGCCGAACGTCCCTCCAGCATGCGCAATCAATTCTAGCAGGACATCGTTGCTCCGCTCACGGCGAAACGGCCCGCAACGTCGGCGCGGCTGTGATCCACGATCAATTCCCGAAAGTTCACGCTTATGGTCTCCATCTTCGGCATACCCGCCTTTTATCATCACGCCAGCGCCGCGCGCGTGCGCGCCGGCGAGATCGTCGCCGCCGCGCAGGAGGAGCGGTTCACGCGCCGGAAGCACGACGCTGCGTTCCCCCGCCATGCCGTCGAATATTGCCTGAGGGAGGCCTGTCTCGGACTCGGCGATGTCGATCACGTCGTCTTCTATGAAAAGCCGTTTCTGAAATTCGAGCGCCTGCTCGAAACCTATCTCGCCTTCGCGCCCAAGGGCATCGCCTCGTTCGCGAGCGCGATTCCCGTCTGGCTGCGTGAAAAGCTGTTCCAGAAGGACATGCTGATCCGCGAGTTCCGCAAACTCGACCCGGCCTTCCGCGACGACGGCCGGCTCAAATTCTCCGAGCATCACCTGTCCCATGCGGCTTCGGCCTTCTACCCTTCGCCATTCGAGGAAGCGGTGGTCCTGACCCTGGACGGCGTCGGGGAATGGGCGACCACGACGGTGGGGATCGGCCGCGGCCATGAACTCGCCATCGAAAAGGAAATCCTCTTTCCGCATTCGCTCGGCCTGCTGTACTCGGCCTTCACTTATTTTACCGGCTTCAAAGTCAATTCCGGGGAATACAAGGTGATGGGCCTCGCCCCCTATGGCGAGCCAAGATACAAGCAGCTTATTCTCGACAATATCGTCAGCGTCAGGGATGATGGCAGTTTCTGGCTCGACCAGTCTTTCTTCAACTACTGCACCGGCCTCACCATGACCAACGACAAATTCGCCGACTTGTTCAAGGCGAAGGTCAGGCAGCCCGACAAGGAGCCTTTGACCCAGTTCCACAAGGACATGGCGCGGTCGGTGCAGGACGTGACCGAAGAGATCGTATTGAAGATCACCCGCAACCTGCGCCGGGACTATGACATTCCCAACCTGTGCCTGGCGGGAGGCGTCGCGCTGAATTGCGTCGCCAACGGCAAGATCCTGCGCGACGGGGCGTTCAAACGGCTGTGGACGCAGCCGGCGGCCGGCGACGCAGGCGGCTCGCTGGGCGCGGCGCTGGCCCTGTGGCACGGCGAACTCAAGCAGCCACGACGGGTGACGCCCGGCGAGGATTCCATGCGCGGCTCTTTTCTCGGGCCGGAGTTCGCGCAGGACGACATCGAGCGACGGCTGGCCGGCGCGGGCGCGAAATTCCGCGTGCTTGAAGAATCCGAGGCGATCGACCTCGCGGCGCGGGCGCTCGCCGGCGAAAAGGCGGTCGGCTGGTTCTCTGGACGGATGGAATTCGGGCCGCGCGCCTTGGGCGGCCGGTCGATCCTCGGCGATCCCCGCTCGCCGACGATGCAGAAGACGCTCAATCTTAAGGTGAAATTTCGCGAGAGTTTCCGGCCTTTCGCGCCCTCGGTGCTGCGTGAGCAGGTCGGCGAATGGTTCGAACTCGACGACGACAGCCCCTATATGCTGCTGGTCGCCGACGTGGTCGAGCGCCGCAGGCGGAACATGACGGCGCAGGAGCAGGCCCTGTTCGGCATCGACAAGCTCAACGTCATTCGCTCGGAAATTCCCGCCGTCACCCATGTCGATTATTCGGCGCGAATCCAGACCGTCAGCGCTGACGCCAATCCGCGCTATCACGCGCTCATTTCCCGCTTCTTCGAGTTGACCGGCTGTCCCCTGGTGGTCAACACCAGCTTCAACGTCAGGGGCGAGCCGATCGTCTGCACGCCGGAAGACGCCTTCCGCTGCTTCATGGGAACCGATATCGACGTGCTGGTGGTCGGCCGCTGCGTACTGGAGAAGCAGGATCAGGACACGGCGCTGCGGGAGGACTACAAGAACAAATATGAGCTCGACTGACCGTTCCGGTGTTCAGGGACGCAGGACAGGCTGAGCGGCAAGGCGTTCGGCCAGCGCGTCGGCGAAGACGACATGGCCCTCGGGGTTCCAGTGGCCGTCCGTGCGCCAGAAATCCTCGGCCGTGAATTTTCCGCGCGGGTCGAGCGTTTCAACGCCGCGCGCGCGCAGCCGCGCCAGCAACTGGTCGCCGTTTTCGTTCGACCGCGCATTGGTGGGCAGCAGTTGCGGCATGACTTCCCATTTGGTGGGAACCAGGGCGACGAGGAAATGTCCGGCTCCGAGCCGGCTGGTCACTTCGGCGTTGATTTCGGCGAGCAGATCGGCCTCGATGTCCAAAGCCTTCCGCTTTCTCTCCCGCGCTTCGGGCGCGAGCTTGTCGTCCGGCGTATAGAGCTCGAAATCGGCGACATAAAGATCGGTCTTGAAGCGCGGGGCGTTCAGGGCGGGATTGGGGCCGGCCATCGCCTCGCGGGCCATATTGACCAAAGCGAGCAGACGGATTCCTGAATCCGCGCCGATGAGCTTGACGCCGATCGCCCGGACATTGACCAGCGGATAGCCGGTGATTTCGACCTTTCCATCCTGCCCCCGGCGGGCGAAGGGCCGATTGTAGCCCTGGCCGAAGGGGCTGATCGAATCGGTCACGTCATTGGAAAGACACAGGGCGACGATGACATAGTCGGGTTTCGCGTCGAGCACGCCGTCAAGCTGCTCCAGTTCCTGGGTCGTGCCGAAGCCGGAGACGCCATAGTTGAGGACGTCGAATTGTGGCAATTTCCGCTGCAGGACTTCGGTGAAGCGCTCGCCATAGCGCGCGCCGACGCCCCAGACGAAACTGTCGCCGAGTACGGCGATGCGCTTGCGGGCTTCCACGCGGGGCGGCGGCTCCCGGTCGCGCATGCCGACCGAGTTGATGTCGACGGGGATGCTGTATTCGGAGCGCGTCAGGTAGCCGTGCGAATTCGGATTGTTGCTCCAGCCGAGCTTGGGGTCGAAGCGATAGAAGACGAATTGATTACCAAGGGCGAGGACATTGTCGCCGAACAGACGCAGGGCGAGTTCAATTCCGCCCAAGGCCATGGCCCAGGCGACGACCAGAAGGATGGCGTTCTTGATCCAGCTTTTCAAAGCGGCGAGCCTCCAACTCGCGTCAACTCCGGCAGGCGCGTCGTCGCGCGCGGTTTGCAGTCCGCTCCATGGCGGAATTAAAACGGCGGAAACGCCCCGCCATACGGGTGTCGGTCAGAATAACCGGAGAAGGTTCGCCTAGAACAGCGTGTAGATGAAAGGCGCGATCGCCGAACCCTGCGCGGCGATGAGCAGGCCGCCGAAGACGGCAAGCATGAGTATGATCGGAAAAAGCCAGAATCTTTTTCTCTGCAAGAGAAACTGGGTCATTTCCTGCGCGATTGCGATCATGATTTCCCCAAATTTTGCCGCGTCCGTTGGTGTTCGGAGGGACTCGTGAATGGCATGCGTTATATCAAGATCGAGTTTTGAGGCAAGGCCGCCGCGTCGGCGGATCGAAGGGGCGCCGGCGAAGGCCGCGCCTCGCGAGGCCAGCATTGAAGCGGCTGAAGCACCCGCTTTTGTGCAGGAATGGCGCGCCCGAAAGGATTCGAACCTCTGACCCCCAGATTCGTAGTCTGGTGCTCTATCCAGCTGAGCTACGG
>JAKANG010000194.1 GCA_021812505.1 Pseudomonadota bacterium | reverse complement strand
CGAGACGGTGCATGAGGCTGGTGTTTCGGTTCGCGGCCGCGTTGCCGCTTTGGAAAATGAAATCGCTCTGGACGATTATCCCGATCATATCGTCGCCTGGCCGGCCAAGGTTCCCAGAGCCGCGAAAAAGGGACGCGGGAAAAAGTCCTAACGTCGCCTTGCCTGTTAACGCGCGCTTAAGGCCCGAAACGGGATTCGGCGATCAGGACGGGAATATTCACCGAACGAATCGCTGAAACGGGCATATTTTCGATTTGTTCGAAATTTGAATGAAAACTTGAGACGATCCGCACGGGCGGCGCCCCAAAATGGGAAGCGCGGAATTTTGCGCGAACAAAACGAGCGCGAATCGGCGCAGGTCGCCGATTCGGCTTTTGTTCCTTCGACTCAGCTGGCGAGGGCCGCGAGAATCCGGGCCCAGCTTCGCGCGCCCTTCTGGAAGGACGAGAGCTCGTATTTCTCGTTGGGCGAGTGGATGCGGTCGTCGTCGAGGCCGAAGCCGACCATCAGCGAATCCATTTTCAGCTCGCGTTTGAACAGGCCGACAACCGGGATCGAGCCGCCCGAGGCGGCAAGGACGGCGGGCTTGCCCCATTCGGCTTCAAGCGCGCGGCTGGCGCGCTGGATCGCCTCGGAGCGGAAGGGCAGGGAAAGCGCCGGGCTTGCGCCATGGCTGACGAATTCCGCCTCGCAGTCGTCGGGGAGATTTTTCCGCACGTAATCGCGAAAGGCTTGGACAATTTCCTCGGGGTTCTGCTTGCCGACGAGACGGAACGAGAATTTCGCGCTCGCCTGCGCCGGCAGCACGGTCTTGGAGCCTTGGCCGGTATAGCCGCCGACGATTCCGTTCACGTCGCAGGTCGGCCGCGCCCAGATCTGCTCAAGCACGGAATATTCCGCCTCGCCCGCCGGAACGGAAAGCCCGACCTCGCCGAGAAAGGCGGCCTCGCTGAAGTCGAGCGCCGCCCATTGCGCCTTGATTTCGGGCGGCAGTTCCGGAACGTCGTCATAGAAGCCCGGCAGGGCGATCCGGCCGTCCTCGTCGTGCAGGCCGGCGATGACCCGCGCCAGGACATGGATCGGATTGACGGCGGGGCCGCCGAACATGCCGGAATGAAGGTCGCGGCTCGCGGCCTTGATGACGACTTCTTCGAGCACGAGGCCGCGCAGCATGCAGGTGATCAGCGGCGTGTCGCGATCCCACATATTGGTGTCGCAGACGAGCATCAGGTCGGCCTTCAACTCCTTGCCGTTCTGGGCGAGGAAGGCGGGCAGGGAGGTTGAGCCCGATTCTTCCTCGCCTTCGAACAGGATGCTGATGTGACAGGGCAGGCCGCCATTGGCGCGGAAGGCGCGGCAGGCTTCGAGAAAGGTCATGAGCTGGCCCTTGTCGTCCGCGGCGCCGCGCGCGACGATCTGCTTGCGGTCCGGCTCCGGCTCGGCGATCGCCGGCGTGAACGGATCGGTGTTCCAAAGCTCCGGCGGATCGACCGGCTGGACGTCGTAATGGCCATAGAACAGCACGTGGGGCGCGTCAGGCCGCGCGGCTTTGGCCTTGCCGACGACCATCGGATGGCCGGCCGTCGGCCGCGTGGAGGCCTCGAAGCCGAGCTCCTTGAGCTGTCCGACCAGCCAGTCGGCGGCGGAGGCGCATTCCGGGGCATAGGCCGGATCGGTGGAGATGGATTTGAAGCGCAGGAGGTGAAACAATCGCTCCAACGCGCCCTGTCGGTCGGCGTCGAGCGCGGCCAGCGCCTTTTCGAGATTGGACATGTCGGCTCCTGCTTGATTCAGGCTATAAATACCAGCGCGCGGGGAGCGCGTCACGCTTTGCGGCGGAGGGCGGGAAATGGTCGGAATTCCTGATGGGTGGAGCGGCGACGACAAGCGGATCGCCAAGGTGTTCGAATTCGGGAGCTTCGCCCGGGCTCTGGCCTTCATGGTCGAGGTCGGCCTTTATTGCGAGCGCGTCGATCACCATCCGGAATGGACCAATATCTACAATCGGGTCTGGGTCGACCTGTCCACCCACAGCGCTGGAGGGGTCACCGAAAAGGACCTCGCGCTCGCCGCCCATATGGACAAGGTCTTTTCCCGCTGATTTCCTGTCCCTGATCACTCCGCCGCGCTGATGGCGGCGAGGCGGTTGCGCGCCTGCGCGCGCGGGCCGGGAAGATGGATGCAGACGCGCGCGCCCTTGCCGGGGGAGGAATCGATCCGCAATTCGCCGCCATGCAGCTCCACGAGGGAGCGCGCGATCGACAGGCCGAGGCCCGCGCCCTTCATGCCGTCCTGCATCAGCGGCGAAGGCTGCTCGAAGGGATGGCAGACAAGCGCCAGTTCTTCCGCGCTCATGCCGCAGCCGCTGTCCTCCACGACAATATCGTGAGCCGCGCCCTGGCGCAGCGCGCGGACGGCGACCCTGCCGCCCTCGGGCGTGAATTTCAAGGCGTTCTTGAGGAGGATGCCAACGACGCGGCGGAGCAGGTCCGGATCTGCGAAAACGCGGGCCTCGGCGGGCGGATCGAATGCAATCGTGACGTCCTTGGCCTGCGCCGGCGCGCGATAGGCGTCCACCGCTTCGGCGAGCGTCGGGGCGAGGTCAACCTCGCGGGCGTGCAGGATCACCTGCCCCGCGTCGAGGCGCGACATTTCCAGCACGTCGCTGATGACGCCATGGAGATATTCGCCCGACTGGCGGATATGACTGGCGTATTGCACATAGCGCGGATTGCCGATGTCGCCGAAAAATTGCTGCTCCATCACCTCCGCGAAACCGATGATATGGGTCAGCGGCGTGCGCAGCTCATGGCTCATATTGGCCAGCAAATCGGATTTCGCGCGATTGGCGGTTTCCGCCGCGGCTTTCTGTTCGAGATAGCGCTCCGCGAGCTCAGCGAGTTGCTGGGCCTGAAGCTCGAGGGTCTGGCGGGACTTGCGCAGATCGGCGACCGTGGCGGTCAGGCGGCGCTCGCTGTCGAGCAATTGCTGCTCGTGCTGCTTGAGCGCGGAAATGTCGGCGCCGACCGAGACATAGCCGCCGTCCTTGGTGCGGCGCTCGTTGATCTGCAGCCATCGGCCGTTGGCCAGCCGGGCCTCATAGGCCCGTCCGGCGCCGTCGTCGGGCAGCGCTTCGGCCTGTTCGGCGAAGCCGTTCGAATAGGCCATGACCCTGGCGTAAGGCGCGCCCGGCGCCGTGCAGTCGGCGGGAAGGCCATGGACGCGCTGGAACCGGGAGTTGCACAGCACAAGCCGGTTGTCGGCGTCCCAGAGCGCGAAGGCCTCGGAGATCGACTCGACCGCGTCGCGCAACCGAAGGTCGGCGGCGGCGCTGCGCTCGGCGAGACGGACCTGTTCGGAAATATCGACCGCGATGCCGACGAGATGGGGCGCGCGCTCGCGGCCCTCGTGGATCACCTGGGCGCGGGCGCGGATCCAGATCCACTGGCCTTGGGCGTCGCGGATGCGGAAGGCGTGGTCGATCGCATTGATCCGCCCGGCTGTGAGCTGTTCCGCGACGGCCGCGAGATTGTCGTCTTCGGGATGGATGAGCTCGCGGACGTCGCCGAAGGAGAGGAATTCGCCGGCGCGGGTCATGGACAGCATGTCGTACATGGACTCCGACCAGTAGATGCGCCCCGTGGCGAGATCCCAGTCCCAGAGGCCGCAACGTCCGCGCTCCAGCGCCGCGTCGATCCGGTTGCGGATTCGGGCGCGGTCGGATTCGGCGTCGATGGCGCGACTGGCCTGGGTGAAATAGGCGAAGGCGACGATGGCCGTGACCGCGCTGGTCAGGATGAAAAGGATGGCCGAGCGCAGGGCGGCCGTGCGCCAGTCGGACATGGCGCTCTCGATCGGCCGCAGGATCGCGAGCTGGCCGAAGGGCGCGTCGAGATTGCGAACCGCGGCGAGCACCTCGGCGCCGTTCGGAAGCATCAGGCGCATTGGCCCGGCCTTTTCGGCGAAGACCGTGAGGGGCTGGGCCGGGCCGAGATGGTCGGCGAGCGGAACTTCTGGAATCGCGCCCTGCGGCAAGGCGGCGACCACCCTGCCGTCGGCGTCGGTCACCGCGATGATCCTGCCCTGCGTCTGGAGGCGGCCGAGCGCGGATTCCAGAATCATGGCGGCGGGCTCGCCGGGCGGCGCGCGGCGCGCAGCGGCGTTGAGGTCCTCGGCGGCAAGCCGGGCGACCATTTCCATCTGCCCAAGGGCTTCCGGCACGACCCGGTCATGGCTCTGCAGCGCGACCTGGGCGGCGACCCCGAACAGCGTCAGCAGGAAGAGCACGATCATCGTTGGAATGGCGCTGTGGAGCAGAGGCTCCAGCTTTTCCCTCGACGACAGAGAAGCGGTCGGCGGTTCGGCGCCGCGCGCGGGCGTTGGCGGCGCACGGCGGCGGGGCGCGTCGCTGGCCAGGAAAAGCTGGCTCATCGCGGCCCCGGCCGATTTGCGGGGGGCGTCGAGCGGCTCGGCCGGATCAAGGCATAATGAGGCATCGGCTGCGTTCGCACGCGCCATGACACGCTCCCACTGTGGTGAAATTGGGCGATCCGGAGCCTTACTGAGACGCCTCCGAATCACCCTCATTCGAATCCGAAGGCGGCTTTTTGTCCAGACTAAATTTTCGTTAATGAAAGAGAATTTTATGGCG
>JAKANG010000193.1 GCA_021812505.1 Pseudomonadota bacterium | reverse complement strand
CGCCGGCCCGGTCGCCCGGTTCATCCACGAAAACCCGACCGTGAAGATGCTGGCCCTGGCCTTCCTGCTGCTCATCGGCGTGACCCTTGTCGCCGACGGCGCCGGCTATGACATTCCGAAGGGCTTCGTCTATTCGGCGGTCGGATTCTCGCTTCTGGTCGAGGGTCTCAACCAATGGGCGCGCCGCCGCCGCCGCGCCGCCGATTAGCCCTGTCAAGAAAAAACTTGGCGCGGCCGCGCGCCTTCGGTATAAGGGGCGCGTGGCGCGTGGCCGAAAGGTCCCGCGCCGCCTTTCTTTTCGCACTCCGTCCGCTTGGCCTATCGATCAAGGCTCGCGGGACGGCCGCAACGGGACGATTATGGCCAATCCGTTCAATTTCCTGCAGGACGTGCGCGCCGAGGCCAGAAAGGTGACCTGGCCCACGCGCCGCGAAACCTTGATCACCACCGGCGTCGTCATCCTGATGGTGTTCACGACCGCGTTGTTCTTCCTCTCGGTTGATCAGATGATCCGTCTCGTCGTCGGCTTCATCCTCGGCCTGGGCCGCTGACGGCGGCGAAGCCAAAGACTTTCGCTTTTCCTGGATAAGACCATGACCAAACGGTGGTATATCGTCCACGCCTATTCCAACTTCGAGAAGAAGGTCGCCGAAGCGATCAAGGAAGGCGCGGCCCAGCGCGGACTGAGCGACAAATTCGACGAGATTCTGGTTCCGACGGAACAGGTCGTCGAGGTGCGGCGTGGCCGCAAGTTCAATTCCGAGCGCAAGTTCTTCCCAGGCTATGTGCTGGTGAAATGCGACCTGTCCGACGACGTGTACCATCTGATCAAGAACACGCCCAAGGTCACAGGTTTCCTTGGCTCGGACAACAAGCCGATGCCGATCCCCGAGCATGAGGCCGAGCGAATCAAGGGCCAGGTCGCGGAGGGCGTCGATCGCCCGAAAACCTCGATTTCCTTCGAGGTCGGCGAAAAGGTGCGGGTCAATGACGGCCCCTTCGCTACTTTCGAAGGTCTGGTCGAGGAAGTCGACGAAAGCCGCTCGCGCGTCAAAGTCGCGGTCTCGATCTTCGGCCGCGCAACGCCGGTCGAACTGGAATATGGCCAAGTCGACAAACTGAGCTAAGTCGATTTTCTTCTCTCCGTCATGCGCCGTCAGACGCCGACCCTTGCGGGCAGGCTGTCGAGCCGGATGAGGGACCCCGCATCTCGTTCCGGGCGATAACCGGGTAACACCCGGGCGTCCGGCGCGCGCTCATAATGTTTTTCTGCGGTTCATCGCAGGGAGGACAATCATGAGCGCCAAGAACATTCTGATGATCGTCGGCGATTTCGGCGAGGACTATGAGATCATGGTCCCGTTCCAGACCCTTGCCGCGGTCGGCCATCGCGTCCACGCGGTCTGCCCGGGCAAGGCGGCGGGCGAGTCCATCGCCACCGCGATCCACGATTTCGAGGGTCAGCAGACCTACAGCGAAAAGCGTGGCCACAATTTCACGCTCAACGCGACTTTCGCCGACATCAAGGCGGAACACTACGACGCTCTGGTCATTCCCGGCGGCCGGGCGCCAGAATATCTGCGCCTGAACCAGGAGGTGCTCGACATGGTCCGCCATTTCTTCGCCGCCAACAAGCCGGTCGCCGCGATCTGCCATGGCGCGCAAGTGCTGGCGGCGGCGGGCGTGCTCAAGGGACGGACCTGTTCGGCCTATCCGGCCTGCCAGCCCGAGGTCGAAGGGGCTGGCGGGATCTACGCCAATATCCCGATCGACGCGGTGGCGGCCGATGGCAATCTGATCACCGCCCCGGCCTGGCCGGCCCATCCCGCCTGGCTCGGCCGGCTGATGACGATGATCGGGGCGCCGGTCGGCGCGGTCGAGCACCGCTCGGCGGCCTGATATGAATTCCGAATATTCGGAATTCATATTCCGCTGGCGCGAAAATCCGCCCACGAATTAGAGGGTTTTCGCGCCAACGCGTTTGCGCAGGTTGCTAAGCGATCTTGCGGAAACCGTATGAAACGGCGCGGCGGTCGCGGATTTGCAAAGAGCCGCGCCCGCGCCTATGTTCTGGCGGGCGCGGCGGTCTAGCACCGCCCGGCGCCGCCGGAATGACGCGGACCATGTGCCAGTTGTTCGTCAACGCCGATCCAAATCTGTGGGAAACCCGGCTGCGCTCGGTGCGCATGCATGGCTTCGCCACCAGCGTGCGGCTGGAGAACATATACTGGACGCTGCTGGAGGAGATCGCGCGCCGCGACAACTTGAGCGTCGCCGAAATTCTCGCGCGACTTTACGAGGAATTGCTCGAAGCCCATGGGGCGGTGGACAATTTCGCCTCTTTTCTGCGAGTGTGCTGCGCGCGTTATCTGATGCTCCAGCTCGCTGGCGAGATTCCCGCGGATCGGTCCCGGCCGATCGCGGCGCTCGACGCCAAGGCGATACTGGCGCGCGAAAAAGGGCGGTTCGCCGCCGAAACCGGCGGATAGCGCCTGCTTGCGCCTGGGTCTGGGCCGGCTTCTCAGTCCAGCCTTTCCGCTTTGCCCACCACGCGGGTCGCCGGGAAATTGTCGTCGGCGAGATAGGCCTGGAGCCTGGCGCGCGACGAGATCGTCACCACGCCATAACGCATTTCGACCAGGCCCTTTTCAGCCAGACCGTGCAACAGGCGGCTGACTTTCTGACGCGAGCCGAAGCCGAACTGGCTGATATGGGTCTGGGTGAGCGCGGTCTGACGCCCTTCCTGGGTGATCCCGCAAGCGTCCGACGAGGCGAGCAGCAGCAGATAGACCAAACGCTTTTCCGGGTCATAGGCGGCGAAGGACAGCATCCAGCCGGTCAAGAACCGCGTCCAGTCGCCCACCTGCTCGATCACCTCGCGCAAGGCGTTCGGGTTGTTGGCGACGGTCATTCTGACGTCGCGGCAGGGAAAGGCGACGTAGGTTGCGTCGTTGGAGCTCCACAGGTCGTGGACCAGCGGCTCCGCGCCGAAACAGCCGAGCCACGTCGCCCAGCGCCCTTCGAACATTGGCAGGCTCGAATAGCCGCCTTCCGAGGTCGAAAGCACGAGGTCGATGCTGCCGCTGGCGATGAAGCGGATGTGCTCCGGCATTTCGCCGCGCAGGGTCAGCAGGGTCCGCTCTGTGAAATGTTCGACCCGCGCCTTCCCCGCCAGCTGGCGCATCTGCGTGTCGGTCATCGTCGCGAAAACGGGGCATCTCTTCAATGTGTCGAGGGCGTCGATGCTCTTGTTGTTCATTGCTCAGCTTGATATGGGCGCGTTAACGACGAAGCTTAGCCGTGCAGGAAATTCGTGCAAATGTTATTTACGCGACATTGTCCGGCGTAGGCGCTTCTTATGGTTGTCCGGTCAGCTTGGGAAATTCCCTTGCACGACGGCAGTTTAGACAAAGCAGGGCCAAGCCGCCACAATTTCGACGCAAGGGGTTAAGGCATATGAAAAACCACGCGCCTTTCACAGGCAGCCATGCCCTGATCGACGACCTTTTGCTCGAAACCGTGGTTTCCGCGCATTATCTGGTCTTGCAGATGCGGATGCTGACGCGTTCGGATGACTTCGCCGGCCAGGCGGAGACGGAAGTGATGGCCGACGCCCTCAGCCGCTGGGCTCAGCTCGCGGGGACGCAATGGCGCGCCGCCATTTTCGCCGCGCTCTCCACGTCGGACGCCGACTGATCGCCGGCTCAAGCGTCGCGTCAGCGGGTCGCGAGCCCGCGTCATCAGAATCGCCCTGGCGCCGCCCCGTGGAAAGACGGGCCGTCGTCCCTCGCCATGGCGAACCGGACGACAGCCGTGACGTCCCGTCTCATGGATCTTTTTCCAGACTCGCGTCTTGCCGCGCAGGCCACAATTTTCATAGAACGGTCCAGCTTACCGGCGCGCGCGGATGCGCGCGGCGACGGATGGGCGTTTCGAAAGGCTCGATCTTGACGTGTCGCCTGCTTTCCTGCTGCCCCTATTGCGCGACGGCGGACGCCGGCGGCGCCGGAGCCGCGCCGCCGCCGGGGCTGCGCTATGAAATCCTGGCGCGGATCGACGGGCCGACGGAGGCTTTCGACACATTCATCGTCGCGGCCGAGGCCCCCGCCGGTTTCGACGTGCCGCGCCACATTCATCCCGGCATCGAATCCGCCTATATCGTGACGGGCGGCGGCCTGCTCCAGGTCGATGGCGAAGCATCCCGCGCGCTGAAGGCGGGCGACGTCGCGCAGATCGCGGCGCGGCGTCCGCACAGTTTCCGCATCGGCGCCGAGCCCACCCGGATCGTCTCGACCTATATTCTGGAAAAGGGCCAGCCGATCGCCATTCCGGTCTGATTTGTCCGCCAAAAGGCTTGCCAAGCGCCGTCAATGCCGCTAAAGACCCGCATCCTTCGAATGAAGGTCGTTCCGTGGGAGGTTTTCCGGTCGCCAGCCGGGCAAAAAACCGCACCGCGGCCTGCAACCCGCGCGGGGCGGAATTTTCCGCCGTCCGCGCATTTTCGTTTCGTTCGTCTTGCATTTCGATGCTTGCGGGCGGGCGAGAAATTTTCTGGGAGCAGCCAATATGGCGAAGAAGATCACGGGTTACGTGAAGCTTCAGGTCCCGGCCGGCTCGGCGAATCCTTCGCCGCCGATCGGTCCCGCGCTGGGTC
>JAKANG010000192.1 GCA_021812505.1 Pseudomonadota bacterium | reverse complement strand
GGCGCGCGACGGCCGTCTCTTCGCCTCGATCGATCTGGCCGAGGTCACGCGCCGGTCCGCATCCGCGTAAAACCCTGGTCGAGGTCGGCCTTGAGATCTTCGATGTCTTCGAGGCCGACCGAGAAGCGCAGGGCCGGCCCTTCCGGCGCCCATGTGGTCGCGGTGCGATAGGACCGGCAATCGAAGGGGATGACCAGGCTCTCGTAACCGCCCCAGCTATAGCCCATGCCGAACAGCTCCAGCCCGTCGAGCAGGGCGGCAAGCGCCGCTCTGGGAACCGGCTTGAGGATGACCGAGAACAGGCCCGAGGCGCCAAGGAAGTCGCGTTTCCAGATCGCGTGTCCGGGGTCGTCCTCCAGGCCGGGATGGAGCACCCGCGACACTTCAGGGCGTCGTTTCAGCCATTCCGCCAGCGCGAATCCCTGACGCTCCGCCTCGCGCAGGCGCAGATCCATCGTTCGCAAGCCGCGCAGGGCCAGAAACACGTCGTCGGGCCCGGCGCACATGGCGAAGAGATTGAACGTCTGGCGCAGGGGCTTGAGCCATTGCTCATTGGCTGAAACCAGGCCAAGCAGCAGGTCGGAATGGCCGGACAGATATTTGGTGCCGGCCTCGATGGCGAGATCGACCCCGCGCTCATGCGGCGGGAAGAACAAGGGCGTCGCCCAGGTATTATCCATGATCACGCAGGCGCCGCGGGCATGCGCGGCTTCGGCTATGGCCGGAACGTCCTGCATTTCAAAACTCTGCGAGCCCGGCGCCTCGACCAGCACCGCTTTGGTGTTGGGCCGCATCAGCGCGGCGATTCCGCCGCCGATGAGAGGATCGTAATAGCTCGTCTCCACCCCCATCCGGGCCAGAAACACGTCGCAGAAGGTCCGGGTCGGCAGATAGGCGGAATCGGTGACGAGCACATGGTCGCCGGCCTTCACCGCCGTGAGCAAGGCGACGGTGATCGCGGCGAGGCCCGAGGAGGCGAGCACCGTTCCGGCGGCGCCGGCGATTTCCGACCAGGCCTTTTCCAGCGCCTCGGTGGTCGGCGTGCCGAGCGTGCCATAGATGAAGCGCTTGCCGTGCCGGGCTTCGAGATCGGCGAGCGTCGGCTGCAACACGGTCGAGCCGCGATAGATCGGCGTATTGACGAAGCCGAACTGTTCGAACGGATCGCGCCCCGCGTGAACGAGCCTTGTGCGCGCGCGCCGCCTCTGCCCCGATTGCGGTTTGGATTTGGACATGGGAAAAAACCTTTCGCCGCGACCTTGGCGGGAGGGAAGGGACCGCGTCAAGGGCGGCGCGAAGGGCGGCAACGGAGATGCGGGCCTCATGTTCATTTTCGACATCGTCGGACACGCCTTGGCCGATTTTCTCACCAAGGAGCGCGACATCGGCGCGGCGAGTCCGCCGACGCCGCCCGACGCCCTGATCGCCGCCCTGCGTCCCGGCGACGTGCTGCTGGTCGATGGCAAGGCCCGCATTTCCTCGGCGATCAAATATCTGAGCCAATCGACCTGGTCCCATGCCGCGCTCTATGTCGGCCCGTCCGGCGGCTGCGGCGCGCATTGCGTCATCGAGGCCGATCTGGTCGGCGGCGTGCGCCGGGTCGGCGTCGAGCGCTACGCCGGCTTTCACACTAGGATCTGCCGGCCCGTCGGGCTGAGCGAGGACGATCGCGAGGCTTTGATCGATTTCGCCGAGGCCCGGCTGGGCGACCGCTACGATCTGCGCAACGTTTTCGACCTCGCGCGCTATCTTATGCCCAATCCGCCCATTCCCTCACGCTGGCGCCGGCGCATGCTGGCGCTCGGCAGCGGCGATCCGACCCGCGCCATCTGCTCGACCCTGATCGCCCAAGCCTTCCAGTCGATACAATATCCGATCCTGCCCGATATCGAACGGGTCAGGACAAACCACGACGGCTGCGAGGAATGCGTCGAGGAAATCGCGCATATCCGCCATTATTCGCTGTTCACGCCGCGCGACTTCGACGTTTCGCCCTTTTTTCAGATCGTCAAGCCGACTCTCGAAAGTGGTTTCAATTTCAAGGCCGTCCAATGGGCGGACGTGCGCGAGACCATCGAGTGAAAACAGCCAAACCGCGCCTTGCGAAACAGGTCTCCAAACTTTGGCCACATCGCGCCATCGCCGGCGAGGGGACCGTTCCCCGCCCCTTGTGGGGAGGGAGCAGGCTTCGGGCCGCTACGGCCGGCGTGGCGGGCGAGACGCCTGCCCGCGCCGAGATCGCGGTGAAATTTCAATCGAACGTCGTAAAATGACGTGCAAGATTAAGAACAAATGGGCTTTTTTCTACAAGTTACGGCGATTTTCGCGACAAAGCTCGTCATTACTTGATCCTGTAGCCGTGATGTCGCGCGAGAATCCCATGTCGAAAACTTTCCGGGGACACGATCCTTGTCTGCGCTCTTCGCCGCGCCTAACGTCGGCAGCCGGGCGGCAGGGCTCTCGGAGATGTGACGGATGAGCGCGACCAATCCTCAAAACTGCCTTCGCACCGGACAGACGACATGTCACGATGAAGTCGGGCGGGAATTAACCTGCGCTGGAAGCGGCCAGGATGCGGACTTTCAGGCAGGCGCCCCATGGCCCGCGCCGCGTTTTGAACCCCGCGAGGAGATCGTCCTCGATCGTCTTACCGGCCTCGTCTGGACGCGGAACGCCAATCTGCCGGGTTGGCCGATGTTCTGGGATGAGGCGCTGGACTTTGTGGCGGCGATGAACCGCGATCGCGCCCTCGGCTTTACGGACTGGCGCCTGCCCAATCGTCGCGAGCTTCGCAGCCTCGTCAGCCATCAGACGAAGAAGCCGGCCCTGCCGCTCGGACATCCCTTCGTCAATGTCGTCGAAAGCTGGTACTGGACCTCGACCAGCGCCGCGATCCGCCCTGCTCACGCTTGGTATGTCCATATGGCCGGGGCGCGGATGTTTTATGGCGCGAAGGACCAGTCCTATCTGGTCTGGCCGGTGCGCGGCGCGGGCGACGGCCTGCTGCCCGCGACGGGGCAAATTTCTTGTTTCGACAGTCTGGGTCGCAAAATCGCCTGCGCGGGTTCTGGTCAGGACGCAGAGACGACAACCGGCCGCGCCTGGCCCCAAAGCCGCTTTTCCGTCGCGGGCGAAGTCGTCATCGATCATTTGACTGGTCTCGGCTGGCGGCGTGACGCGAGTCTGACCGCCGCCGCGGTGAGTTGGCGCGAAGCCCTCGCGGCCGTGGCGCAGCTGAATGGCGCCGGAAGCGCAGGCTTCTGGCGACTGCCGAATATCAACGAGCTTGAATCCCTCGTGGATTGTGAAAGATACGGCCCGGCTTTGCCCGATGGCCATCTTTTCGAGAATGTGAGAGCATTTTACTGGTCGTCCACCACCAGCGTTTTCGAGCCCGACTGGGCCTGGGCCCTCTATCTTGAAAAAGGCGCGATCGGCGTCGGCGGGAAAGGCGGACGTCACTTCTTCGTCTGGCCGGTTTCAACGCCGCGATGTGCTTGAATGTGCTTCAAGCTTTGCAAATTTCGGCTCGGCGCCTAGGTTGGGCAGGAATGGAATCGCCGGATATGCGCAAATCGAGCCATCCGCGCCGGATTTTTTCGGCGATCGGTTTTTTCGCCGTCCTTCTCGGCGCTTTCGCCGGGCTGGCGGCGCGCGCCGATACTTTGGATGCGACGCGGGCGCGCGGTTTTGTGACCTGCGGGGTCAATATCGGGCTGGCGGGCTTTGGTCTGCCGGACGATCGCGGCGTCTGGCGCGGCTTCGACATCGACACGTGCCGCGCCGTGGCGGCGGCGATTTTCGACGATCCCGGCAAGGTGAGATATATCCCCTTGTCGTCGAAAGACCGCTTCACCGCCCTGCAGTCGGGGGAAGTGGACCTCCTCTCGCACAACACCACCTGGACCGAGTCGCGCGAAGTCGGGCAGGGGCTTCTGTTCACCGCGATCAATTTTTACGACGGCCAGGGTTTTCTGGTCCGCAAAAGTCTGGGGATTTCGTCCGCCCTCAAACTCGATGGCGCCTCGGTCTGCGTCCAGCAGGGCACGACCAATGAACTCAATCTCGCCGATTTCTTCCGCTCGCATGGGATGAAAATGGAGCCGGTGGTTTTCGCGACCGCCGACGAAGCGATCAGAGCCTATGATTCGGGGCGCTGCGACGCCTTTTCCACCGACGCCTCCGGGCTTTACGCCGAGCGCCTGAAGCTCGCCCATCCGGACGAGAATGTCGTGCTCAAGGAGACGATTTCGAAAGAGCCCTTTTCCCCGGCGGTGCGACAGGGCGACGACCGTTGGTTCAATCTGGTGAAATGGACGCAATTCGCACTTGTGGACGCCGAGGAGCTGGGCGTGACCTCGCGGAATGTCGATGAAATGGAGCGGTCGCCCAACCCGGAAATCCGCCGCCTGTTGGGCGTCGAGGGCGATTATGGCGCGGGGCTTGGCCTGACGCCCGACTGGGCGGCGAGGATCATAAAAGCGGTCGGCAACTACGGCGAAATTTTCGAGCGCAATCTCGGAAAAGACTCGAGCCTGAAAATCCCGCGCGGCCTCAACGCCTCGTGGCGCGACGGCGGGCTGCTCTACGCCCCGCCGGTGCGGTGAGCGCGGCCGTGCGGCGCCTCGCGATCCAGGCCGGGCTGGCGCTCGCGCTCGGCCTCCTGCTTGGCGTGGCTTATCTCAATGCGCG
>JAKANG010000191.1 GCA_021812505.1 Pseudomonadota bacterium | reverse complement strand
TCGATCATCCGCAAAGCGACGCGCCGCGGAACCGTTCTGACCAGCCGCATCACGCGGTCGAACGCTTCACGCGATTCGCCGATGCGAGGAAAAGCCCCCAACAGGATGCGGGCGCAGGCCTCGCGGGGCAGGCCGAGGGCGACGAAGGCAAGGGCGAGCGTGTCGCCCGGCTCGTCGTCGACGATCCGCCGCGCCAGGACCTGGTCGCATGGCAGCCTTTCAGCCAGAATTTTCGCGAAGGCGCCTCGCTTGCCGTCAAGAGCCGCCGCCTCGACGCGTTCCGCCGTCTCGGCGTCGAGCGGCGATTCGGGTTCGGGCCGCCCCGCATGGATAAGATTGGCCTCCAGAGCCAGAAGCAGCAGCGCGGCGCGTTCGGGCGGGCCGGCGAAGGAAAAGAGCGGCAGCGCGTCGATGGTGGGCTCGCCTCGCCCGAGCAGGGCGCCCGCCAGTTCGGGGTCGGAACGGCCGCGCGCGGCGAGCAGGCGGATGTCCTGCGATCCGAGCGGCGCTTTGGGATTGGCGGCCAGCGCGCGTAAAATTTCGCGCTCCGGCCGGGCGGCGAGGATGCGGGCCGTCTCGTGGTCCAGATCGTCCCGGCCGGCCACGGCGCAGGCCTGGTCGCAGGCGCCGCTCGCCGCGATCTCCCGCAAGTCGCGGCGTTCGATCAATGGGCTGTTGCGCAGGAGTTCGCGCGCCGGTTGGCCGCCGCGGGCGCGAATGCGCTCCAGTACGGCGGGCGGGGCGTCGAGACAGCGCGACAATTTGCGCGCCACATGGGTCAGCGCCGATTCATCGGCGCCCGCGATCAGCTTGCCCGCCATTTCCTCGTAAAGACGGAGCTCATCGCTGGTATGCAGCAGATGCAGGGTGAAAAGATCGGTAATGACGCGCAGCAGAACGGGGCGCATTTCCGCCGGCTTGGAGTCGGATGAGGCGGCGAGCTCGCGCAGGCGGGCGTAAATGTCGGTCGGCATCGGCCTGACTTTCGAAAATCTTTGGATCGCCAAACCCTAGTCATGTTTTATTGACGCATCATTAACCATCAACAGCCATTAATGGGGCAGGCGAAATTCGTGGGTAAATTCTTAACGGATGCGCCTGTTCACTTTCCGCGGCCCGCCGAACGACGCGATTCGGGCGACGAGGGCCAGAAGATAGGGCCAGAGGTCAGGGACATGGGCGAAATCGTGCCATTCCGCATCGCCAGGCGGTCCCGCGCCGCCGCCGCTCCGCTGGAGAGTTCGGCGCGCATCCTGTTCTTCCTTGGGGTTCGCTATATCCGTCACGACGACGGCGCCGACGGACCGAAGGGCCGAACCTCCGAAGGCGGGGCCTTGCGCAAGACGCGCCGCAGGAAACGCGCCTGACACCCTTGCCCTCAGCTCAGGGCGACGGCTTTTCCGTCGCGCATCGCGCGGTCGCCAGCGCCGATCTGGCGGCGTCATAGTCCTCCTCGCGCGAAGCGAGCACGCGAAAAACCACAAATCCCCGCAGATTCGGCGACGCCAGCCGCAATTCGTCATCCGTCGCGCCGCTTTGGCCGGGGGTTGGCGCCGCCTCGTCGCCGGAATTCTGCGAAACGTCTTCCGCGTCGGCCTGTTTCTGGGTGACGATCCTGATGTTGAACCGCCCGGACGGCGTGTCGCGGTCATTGCCCGAATAGAAGATCGTGCCGTCGGTCAAGCGCATCGAGATCGAGAAAGGGTGGACGCCGTCGGCCTGCGCGAGAATCCGCGCCGAGCCCTTGGACAGATCGAAGCGGCACAGCGCGATGACCGCGAAAGGATCGGGAAAGGCCGCTCCTCCGCTGTCCGGTCCGGGGCGCGGCAGGATCGAGATCCTGCCGAGCGGGAGCGGCGCCGCCAGCGCGCGATAGGGAGCGCTGGGCCACAATGTCGGCAGGGCGAGGATTGTCAGCAGGTGGACCGCGACGGCGCCGAACAGAGCGCCCAGGACCCAGGGAATGGCGCGGATCGTGCGGTCGATCTGCCTTTCGCGCCGGGCGCGCGACCAGGACAGGCGTCGCGTCCAGGCGACGCGCGGGGCGCCGGAGAGCGCTTCGGTCATGAGCATTCGCTCCGGGCGATCGACGGGACGCTCATGCCCTGATAGGCGTCGCCGATGGCGCTGGTCTTCGCCTGATAAGCGCGGAGGATCAGGACGAAGCGGCTTTTTTCTCCCAAAGGCAGCCAGTTGCCGGGACGCGCGCCGCGCGCCGCCTCGATGACGAAATCACCGTCGGAATCCCGCAGCAGGGTGGCGGAGGTCAACCCGTGGCGGTGGGCGAGGTTGGGGCGCAGACGCCCGTCGACGTCATAGGCGCTCAAGGTCCAGAAACGGGCGGCGGGGGCGGCGCCGGAAATGCGATAGTCGCAGCGCGCGTCAAGCGGGGCACCCTCATCGTCGGTCGTGGCGATCAAGACCACGCCTTCCCGTGAGCCGAGGGGCAGAGCGCCATCCACTGCAAGGCTCGCGCGCGCATAGGGATCTATGTCGGAATCGCCGACCTGCGGCCAGCTCGTCCAGGCGCCGAGGCGGACGGCGCCGAAGCCGGGGCCACCTTGCAGCGAGGCCAGCGTCGCCGCCGAGCCGAGCGCCAGCGCGGCGATCGTCGCAAGGGGCAAGGCTTTCAAACCGCTCACTGCTCGATCCTCGGACGCGCCGCGCCAGACACGGCTTCCGCCCCCATTCCTCGCACAAAGCCCGATCTGCTGACAAGCGGCGATCGCCTTGTCACTCGCGCCAGAAAGTCGCGATCCGGCCACCCAGATCCCTCGCCGCTTCGCCCAGATGGGACGCGGACTCGCGAACCGGCGCCGTCGCCGCGACGCGGCGGATCGGCTTGCGCAAGGCTGGCGCCGCCGGTTTGGCGGCCGGAATGGCCGCGGCGCCGCTGTCCGCCCGGGGCTCGAAATCGGCCATGCTGGTCAGCGCCGCGAGCTGTTCGGGATAATAAGCGAGATTGCGCAGGCCGGCCGGCGGAGGAGCTTCGACTCGCGTCGGCGCGGTGCGCGGCGGTTCGGACGGAGACAGGCCGGTCAGGCCGGCGTCGAGGGCCATGAGAGCCAGCGCCGCAAAGGTGAGGGCGCCGGCGAACTTCAGCTGTGGCGGCAAGGATTGAATATCCGCGACCAGATCCGCCTTCATGCCCGCCCTCGCGTTGCGCGCGCCAATCAGCGCATTCCAATCACCGCATTCCAATCACCGCATTCAAGGCGGGAATTGCGGCCAAAGCTCGACTGGATCTGGTTTTTCGGGTGGCCGAAGGCGAGCCGCAAAAAGGCCATAATGGTTCACGCCGCATTCAGATTGCCGTGTCCAAACTAAGGCATGTCAAGTTCACGCGCGCTCGCGTTGCTGTTCTGTCTCCTCGGCGCGGTCGCGCTGGGCGCGGCCGCCGCGCGCGCCGACGGATCGCATTTCGGCGGCTGGGGGCTCGGCGCGCCGCGATTCGCCGGCCCGCGGCTTTTCGGGCCCAACGCCTATGTGGTCGCCGCGCCGCCGCCGGCCGGCGAGCGCATGGCGGCGGCCGCCGGCCCGCCGCCGGATCCGAGCAAGTGCTATTCGGCGGCGGAAACCCGCGAACGCGTCGCCAGCCAGAAACTGCGTCCCGCGTTCGAAATGATGCTCAAGGCCTCGTCCCTCACCGGCGCCGAGGTTCTGGCCGGAAAATTGTGTCGCTGGGGCAACGACGATATCTATGTGATCAGCCTGCTGCGTCATAACGGCGCCTTGGTTCGCGTTTTCATGAACGCCGCGACCGGCCGGGTTGTCGGCGCCCGGAATCTGCATTGATGGGAGACGATAGTGCGCCTTCTCGTGATCGAGGACGACAAGAACCTCAACCGCCAGCTTGTCGCCGCACTGGAATCGGCGGGCTATGCCGTCGATTCGGCGTTTGATGGCGAGGAAGGTCATTTCCTCGGCGACAGCGAGCCTTATGACGCGGTGGTGCTTGACATCGGCCTGCCCAAGATGGACGGGATTTCCGTACTCACCGCCTGGCGCAAGTCCGGACGCGCCATGCCCGTCTTAATCCTGACCGCGCGCGACGGCTGGACCGAAAAGGTGCGCGGCTTCGACGCCGGCGCCGACGATTATGTCGCCAAGCCCTTTCATGTCGAGGAGGTTCTCGCCCGCCTCCGCGCGCTGCTGCGCCGCGCCGCCGGCCACGCTTCGAGCGAATTGACCTGCGGGCCGGTGGCGCTCGACACCCGGAACGGGCGGGTCGAGGTGGACGGCGCGCCGGTCAAGCTGACTTCTCACGAATATCGCCTGCTCGCCTATCTCATGCACCATGCGGGGCGTCTGGTGTCGCGCAGCGAGATCGTCGAACATCTGTACGATCAGGATTTCGACCGCGATTCCAACACCATCGAGGTTTTCATCGGCCGGTTGCGCAAAAAGCTCGGCGTGGACGTGCTGCATACGGTGCGCGGGCTCGGCTATGTGCTGGAGCCGCAGCCGGCGGACGGCGAAAAATCCGCCCGCCAAGCGCGATAGGATGAAGATTTTTTCTCCGCTTTCGGCTTGGCGCTCCGCCTGGCTGCGTAGCGGTCTGGAGCGGCTGTCGCGCCTTGGCTCGCCCTCGATCGCCCGGCGCCTGTTCCTCTCCTCCGTGCTGTCCAGCGTGGTGGTGCTGACTGTCGCGGGCCTGGTCCTGACCGCGCTTTACCGCGACGACGCCCAGTCCGGGCTCGACGACCAGCTC
>JAKANG010000190.1 GCA_021812505.1 Pseudomonadota bacterium | reverse complement strand
CGGCATGCTCGATCGCCTCGCGCGGTGAAAGACCTTCGCGGCGCTGCATCTGATTGGCGAAATCGACCATCAATATGCCGTGCTTGGAGATCAGGCCGATCAGGGTCATCAGGCCGATCTGGGTATAGATGTTGATCGAGGCCGCGCCGATCACGCCGAGGATGTTGAGCGGCAGCAGCGCGCCGAACATCGAGGTCGGCAAGGCGATCAGCACGATGAAGGGATCGCGAAAACTCTCGAACTGGCCCGCCAGCACCAGATAGATCACGACCAGCGAGAAGATGAAGGCGAAGGCGAGCACATTGCCTTCCTGCATGAATTGCCGGCTCTCGCCCTGGAAATCGTATGAATAGCCCTCGGGGAAGGTTTTCCGCGCGGTATCTTCGAGGAAGCCTAGGACCTCGCCGAGCGTATGGCCGGGGAAGGGCACGCCGGACAGTGTCGCGGCGTTGAGTTGCTGGAAGCTGGTCAGCGCGTTGGGCTGGGTCTTTTCCGTGATCGTGACCACGGTCGAAAGCGGGATCAGCGCGCCGCTCGACGTACGCAACTGATAGCGCATCAGCCAGTTGGCGTTCAGGCGAAAATCGCGCGGCGCCTCGGGGATGACCTCGTAGGAGCGTCCGGCGAGATTGAAGCGGTTGACATAGTTGCCGCCGAGGAACGTCGCCAGCGTCGCGCCGATGTCCTGCATGGTGATCCCGAGGCTCGACGCCTTCGCGGCGTCGATCTTCACCTCAAGCTGCGGCGTGTCGAATTTCAGGTCGCCGTCGGTGAAAATGAACAGGCCGCTCTTGCGCGCCTGCTCCAGCACTTCGTCCAGCACGCGGGCGAGGGTGAGATAGTCGCCGGCGGTGCGGATGACGAATTGCACCGGCGGGCCGCCGGTCGAACCGGGGAGCGAAGGCAAGGCGAAGGAGAAGATTTTTGCGCCGGTCTGGTCCGCGAGCAACGGCTGCAGGCTTTGCAGGATCTCGGCCTGGCTGCGCTTGCGCTCGCTCCACGGCTTGAGCAGCATGCCGGCGAAGGCGCTGTTGACGCCCTGCGAGCCGTTGATGACGAAGACATGCTCCTTTTCCGCCACCTTGTCGAAGACGTTTTTCTGCAGGCGGCCAGTGACATTTTCGAGGTAATCGAGATTGGCGTATTGCGGTGTCTTGACCATGGTCAGGATCAGGCCCTGGTCTTCTTCCGGCGCCAGTTCGCGCGGCGTTGTGACATAGAGCAGGCCGGTCAGCGTCAGCACCCCGACCAGAATGAGGATGGTCAGGGCGCGGAAATTGAGGGTGCGATGGAGCAGGCGCTCATAGCGCCGCCTCAAGCCCTCGAAGGCGTCGTCGAGAAATTCGACCATGCCGCGCCGGCCCTCGCGCCCGCCACCCGGTAAATGGCGCTCGTGCGGGCGCAAAAGCTTGGAACACATCATCGGCGACAAAGTCAGCGCGATGAAGCCGGAGACGATGACCGAGCCGGCAAGGGTGAAGGCGAATTCCTTGAACAGGGCGCCGGACAGGCCGCCGACAAAGCCGATCGGGGCATAGACGGCCGCGAGCGTTATGGTCATGCCGACCACGGGCAGGGCGATTTCCCGGGCGCCGAGCATCGCCGCCTCGCGCGGCGGATGGCCCTCCTCGATATGGCGATAGATGTTTTCGACCACGACGATGGCGTCGTCCACGACGAGGCCGATCGCCAGCACGAAGGCGAGCAGGGTCAGAAGATTGATCGAATAGCCGAGCAGCAGCATGAAGATCATGACGCCGATCAGCGACAGGGGGATGGTGACGATCGGAACAAACGTCGAGCGCAGGTCGCCCAGGAACAGGAAGATCACGATGACGACGATGACTCCGGCCTCGACCAGGGTCTTGGCGACCTCATGGATCGAGGCGCGGATGAATTCGGTCGCGTCATAGGCGATGGCGCCCGTCATGCCCGTGGGCAGCCCGGCTTCGATCGAGGGAAAGGCTTTGCGCACGTCGGCGATCACGCTCAGCGGATTGGCGGTCGGCGTCGCGTAAACGCCGATGAACACCGCCTTGAGGCCGTCGAACACGGCCGAGGAATCGACGCTTTCGGGGCCAAGGTCGATGCGCGCGACGTCGCCGAGCTTCACCAGCGCGTCGCCTTTGTTGAAGATCACGAGTTGGGCGAAAGCCCTCGCGGTTTCCAGCGAGGTCAGGGCGTTGATGCTGGTTTGGGTGAAATCGCTTTTGATCTGGCCGGCGGCGGAGGTGAAATTGTTGGCGAGCAGGGCGTTGCGAATGTCCGCCGCCGTCACGCCGCGCGCCGCCATGCGATCGGGGTCGAGCCAGACGCGCATGGCGAAATTCCGCCCGCCGATGATCGTGGCGCTGGCGACCCCGTCGATGGTCTGCAGGCGCGGCTGGATGACGCGGGTGATGTAATCGGTGATCTGCGCCTCGCTCAGCGAGTCGGAATTGAACGACATGTAAAGCAGGGCCGTGCCCTGGCCGGTCTGCTTGACCACCACCGGATCGTTGGCCTCCTTCGGCAGCAGATATTTGACCTGCGCCACCTTGGCCAGCACGTCGGTCATGGCGCGGTCGGCGTTGGCGTTGAGGCGCAGGTTGAGCGTGACGGTCGAGACGTTCTGCTGCGAATTGGAGACCAGAGTGTCCACGCCTTCCGCGCTCGCCACCGCCTGTTCGATCGGGGTGGTGATGAAGCCCTTGATCAGGTCGGCGTTGGCCCCCGGATAGGTGGTAGTGATGACGATGCTCGCCGAGGACAGGGCCGGATATTGCCGGATCTGCAATTTGAACCCGGCTTGCGCGCCGACGAGCAGGATCAGAAGGCTGACGACGATCGACAGCACGGGCCGGCGGATGAAGAGGTCGGTGAAAGCGCCCATATGTCGTTCGCCCAAAGCAGCGTGCGGAAAAGCGGATGCCGGTTTTTCGCAAAAAGCGCTGCGGAAAAAAGGAATTTAGACCCGATGGCGATTTGGCCGAATCGCCATCGGGTCTAGGGGAAGGGCCGCACGGCCGGCGGCGTCATCGCCGCGCCGGTTTCGATGCGCACGTGCGCGCCAGGCTGAAGCTTGATCTGGCCCTCGCTCACGATTTTTTCGCCGGGCGCGACGCCCGACAGGATCACGACGCGGTCGCCCTGCGCGTCGCCGACCCTGACCGAGCGCCGCTCGACATGGAGCGGGCCTTCGAAGCCTTTGTTCTTGTCGTCGGGGACGACGACATAGACCGAATCGCCGTAGAGCGAATAATCGACCGATGTGCGCGGCGCGGTGACCACGGGCGCCGGCTTTCCCGCGGAAAAATCGACATGGCCAAACATGCCGGGCAGGATTTTCTTGTCCGGATTGGCGAATTCCGCGCGAACCAGAATGGCGCGGGTGGCGGGATCGACCCGCGCGTCTATGTTGCTGATCCTGCCAAGGAAATGCTTTCCAGGAAAGGCGTCGAGCAGCGCGGAGACCGGCTGGCCGATGGCGAGATCGGAGAAATTCTGCTCCGGAACCGGAAAGTCGAGATAGATCGGGTCGAGCCGCTGGAGCGACACCATGGGCGCGCCCGCCGCGACATACTGGCCAATGTCGATCTTGCGGATGCCGAGCCGACCCGAAAAAGGCGCGACCAGGATTTTCTGCGCGATCAGGGCGCGGGTCTTTTCGACCGAACCGGCGGCTTGGTCGCGCGCGGCCTGGGCGAGGTCGAAATTCGAGCGCGCCGAAACGCCGCGCGCCTCCAGGGTCCGCTGGCGGTCGAAGGCGGACTGGGCGTTTTTCATCAGCGCCATATTGGCGTTGAGGTCCGCCTCTTCGGTCGAATCGTCGAGCCTGACCAGCAGCGCGCCCTTTTCGATGTCCTGGCCGTTCTCGAAGGCGATCTGGGCCACGACGCCCGAGACCTGGCTGGCGACGTCGATGCCGGGCACGGCCTTGAACGTGCCGATGGCCGCGACATGGGGCGCCCAGTCTTCGGAACGCGCCGCCACGACCGCGACGCCCGCCGGAGGCGGCTTCATCGCGGAAATGGCGACGCGCGCCATTTCCGGCTTGAGATGCAAATGGAAGAACCCGGCGCCGCCGATCAGCGCGGCGAGCAGGAAGAAGACAAGGCCGAAAACCAAATTGCGCATGTGCCGGACCGTTTGGGCGCGAGGCCGCGAAGGCCGCCGGGGTTTTAGCGCCCGCCGGTTCTCGACGCAAACGGCAATGGCGCAACCGTGAATTTCGCCGGATGGATCCGCGCGAAACCTTGCGGCGCGACCTGATTTGCGCTTCGCTTGGGCCCGGCCGCTCGCGCGAGCGGCGAAGCCTTAATCGAAATGCCGGTCGAGGGTCGCCCGCTAATGAGTTTCAGGATTCTGCAAGGCCTGTTGCCGTTGAAGCCGCGCGAGGCGCTGAAAGACGCCGCCGCCGGCCTGACCCTGGCGTCGATGAACGTGCCGCAGGTTCTGGGCTACACGCGCATCGCCGGCACGCCCGTCGTCACTGGCCTTTACACGGTTCTGCTGCCTCTGGTCGGCTTCGCCCTGTTCGGCTCGTCGCGCCATCTCGTCGTCGCGGCCGATTCCGCCACGGCGGCCATTTTTTCCAGCTCGCTGTCGCATATGGCGGCGGTGGGAAGCGAAAAATACATGGCCCTGGTCGCCATGCTTACATTGCTGACGGCTTTTTTCCTGTTGCTGGCGCGAGTCTTCAAGCTCGGCTTTCTTGCCGATTTCCTTTCGCGGACGGCCTT
>JAKANG010000189.1 GCA_021812505.1 Pseudomonadota bacterium | reverse complement strand
CCCCGCGCCTCGACTATCCGCAATTCCATTTCGACTGAAGGCGCCGCCATGGCATCTCTCGAAGCCGCCGCCAGCCCGGAAAAGCTCCGCCGCATCGCCATCGACCCGCTGACCCGCGTCGAAGGCCACGGCAAGGTCACCCTCCTGCTCGACGCGGAAAACAAGGTCCATCAGGTCCGGCTGCATATCGTCGAGTTCCGCGGCTTCGAAGCCTTCATCGAGGGGCGCCCTTACTGGGAAGTTCCCGTGACGGTGCAAAGGTTGTGCGGCATCTGCCCGGTCAGCCACCATCTCGCGGCGATCAAGGCGATGGACGCCATCGCCGGCTATTCGCATCTGACTCCGACCGCCGAAAAGCTGCGCCGGCTGATGCATTATGGCCAGATTCTGCAATCGCACGCGGTGCATTTCTTCCATCTCGCCTCGCCCGACCTGCTGCTCGGCTTCGACAGCGAGCCCACGCGGCGCAACATCGTCGGCGTCGCCGCCGAATTCCCCGATCTCGCGAAACAGGGCGTGCTGCTGCGCAAATTCGGCCAGGAGGTGATCCGCCACACCGCCGGCAAGCGCATCCATGGCGTCGGCGCCATTCCCGGCGGCGTCAACAAGGCGCTGTCAGAGCCCGAACGCGATTCATTACGCAGCGAAATCGACCAAATGATTCTCTGGGCCCGCGACGCCGTGCGGATGATCGCTCGCCTCCACGAGGTCCATCCGGCCTTCTATAGCGGCTTCGGCGCCTTTCGCGCCAACATGATGGGGCTTGTCGACCGCCACGGCGCGCTTGATCTCTATCACGGGAGCCTGCGCGCCCGCGACGCGGACGGCGGGCCAATTTTCGACCATATCGATTACTCGACTTACGAAAAGGTGCTGACCGAAGAGATCAAACCCTGGACGTATATGAAATTCCCGCACATCCGGGCTCTCGGGCCGGAGGCGGGATGGTACCGGGTCGGACCGCTCGCCCGGATCCAGATCTGCGCCTACCTGCCCTCGGAGCTGGCGGAAATCGAGCGCAGGGATTTTCTCGCGCTCGGCGCGGGCAAGCCGGTTCATGGCGCCCTTCTCTATCATTGGGCGCGGATGATCGAGGCCCTGCACGCCGCGGAGGTCATCCGCGACCTGCTCGACGACCCCGACATTGCCGGAACGGAGCTGATGGCCGAGCGCGGCGAACGTCAGCAAGAAGCGGTCGGCGTGATCGAAGCGCCGCGTGGAACCCTGTTCCATCATTATCGCGTCGGCGAGGACGATCTGGTCAAATTCTGCCGGCTGATCGTCTCGACCACCAACAACAACCAGGCGATGAACGAGGCGATCTCGCGCCGTGGCCTCCGAATATGTCGATGGCAGAGTGCTCACCGAAGGCCTGCTCAATCATATCGAAGTCGCGATCCGCGCCTACGACCCCTGTCTGTCCTGCGCGACCCACGCCATCGGCCAGATGCCGCTGGAAGTCGATCTGGTGGACGCCGACGGCGCTCTGGTCGATCGCCGGCGCAAGAATCTCGGCGGCGCATGAAGCTTGTCGTCTTCGGCTGGGGCAATGTCGCGCGCGGCGACGATGCGCTCGGGCCGCTGCTGCTGGCGCACATCGCCGAATCAAAATGGCCTGACAGCATTCTGATCGAAGATTACCAACTCCAGATCGAACATGCGCTCGATCTCGAAGGCGCCGATCTCGCGCTGTTTCTCGACGCCGGCCGGGACACGCGGAAACCTTTTTCGTTCGCGGAAATTTCTCCACGCCACGGACTGCCCCCCTTGAGCCACGCCCTCGCGCCTGAAAGCGTGCTGTCCATTTTCGAACGGACTCTCGGGCGCAGGGCGCCGCCCGCCTTCCTGCTGTGCGTTCGCGGGGAAAATTTCGATCTCGGCGCCGGATTGAGCGCGGAAGGCGTGGCGCGGCTGGAGGCGGCCTGGGACTTCCTGCAGCGGATCGAAACCGCGCGCGGCCCGGAAAGCTGGCGCGCCCGCATGACGGAAATGTAACGCGGATTTCATGTCCCCGCTGTGGAAACGCCGCGATTTTCCAGCATAAGCCTGACCGATCCAATAGGGATCGCAAGGAACAGGACCATGTCGCCAACCCAACGCCAAAGGCGCCACGAAACGCAGATCGAATTCTGGATCGGCCGCGACGCCGAAGGGTTCTGGACCGCGCGGGGCGCCGACGGCCGCGAAGGCGGCCTGTTCGTCAGCCGCGACGCCGCGATGAAATTCGTCACATCGGCCCGCCGCGGACAGGGCGTCGCCAGATGCGCACCCGCGCCGATCAAACTGTGGAAATAAGATTCGCGATTTCCTCGGGCGCGACCGGCCGTCGCAACACATTTCCTCCCGGTTCCGATTCAGGCTAGGTTCATTTGTCCTGACTAGAGTGGGGCGATGCTGAAGAGGGAGGCATGAAATGAAAAATCTCGTGAAAGGCCTTGTTGTCGCCGGCGCGCTGTTCGGTGGAGGACTGGCCGGACTGGGCGCGGCGACCGCCATGCCGATCGCGCCCGCGGCCGGCGCCCAGGGCGCGACGGCGCCCATCGAGACCGTCGGCTGGCGCTGCGGCTATGGCTGGCATATGAATCCCTGGGGCCGTTGCGTTCCCAACCGCTATTATGGTTACGGCTACGGCTATGGCTACGGCCGGCCCTACTGGCGCCGTCATTATTATCGCCGCCATTACTATCGCCCGTATTATTGGTGAGCGCTGACGTCAAAACCGCGTAATCGCAAATGGATTCGGATCGGCGAAGGTTTCTTCGCCGGTCATCATTTCCGCCAGCAGGCGGCCCGTGCTCGCCGCCAGGGTCAGACCATGATGCTGGTGGCCGAAATTGAACCACAGCCCTTTGTGACGCGGCGCGGGGCCGATGACTGGCAGCATGTCCGGCAGACAGGGGCGGCAACCCAGCCAGGGCTTGGCGTCCAGCCGCTTGCCCAAAGGAAATAATTTCCGCGCGAAAGTCTCGCTCGTCTCGACTTGGGTCTCATCGGGCGGCGCGTCCCGCCGCGCGAATTCGGCGCCGGTGGTCAGACGGATTCCGCGCGCCATGGGCGCGAGCAGGAAGCCATTGTCGGCGTCGAGCACGGGATGATTGAGCGCCGCCCGCGGCGCGTAATGCATGTGATAGCCGCGCTTGACCGCCAGCGGGACGCCATAGCCAAGCGGCCTCGTGACGACATCCGCCCATGGCCCGAGGCAGACGGCCGCCTCGCGCGCCACAACCGCCCCCTGTTGCGTCTCGACGCCAAAGCCCGCGCTCGCGGGCCGGAATGTTCCCGCGTCGCCGCGCAGAAAGACGCCGCCGCGGCGTTCGAACAGATCCAGATAGCTTTGGGTCAGGGCGAGAGGATCATTGATCGAGGCGGGGTCGAGGTAATGGACAGCGCCAAAAACGCCGTCGAGCGCCGGTTCGACCGCACGCAGGCCGGCTTGATCGTAGAGCGCGACGTTCAGCCCGAAAGGCAGGATTTTTTCGGCCGCCGCGCGGCCGGCGGCAAAGGTTCTTTCCCCGCGAAAAAGCTTGAGCCAGCCGCGCTTGCGCATCAATCCGAGCGCGCCGGCTTCCGCCATCAGCTTTTCGTGCTCGCTCAAGCTGTGCTCGATCAAGGGCCGCACGGCCATGGCGTGACGAAGAGCGCGCTCCGGCCCGCTCTCCCACCAATAGCGCGCGAGCCAGGACGCGAAGAATGGCAGGTCGCGCAGGCGATAGCGCGCCTCATTGGCGCCATTGACCGCATAGAGCGCCAGCGCCCGCACGTCGCGCGGAAAAAGATAGGGGAAGATCGAGGCGCGCTCGATCAGTCCGGCATTGCCGAAGGAAGTCTCCTCGCCAGCGCCGCGCCGGTCCACCAAAACCACCCCGCGTCCCCGCGCCTGGATCTGCAAGGCCGTCGCCACGCCGACGATTCCGGCGCCCAGCACAAGCACATCGGTCCGACGCATCGCGAATTCCCTTGGCCTGACGCCTTTTTGGCCCGTCGCGGCGGCCGGTGGACGCCGGGCTTCAGTTCATGTAGGAGCGGTTCCAGGCAAAAGCCAGCCAAGGCCTTAACGTTCAGGACAACGAAGATGCGCCCGCTGAAAATCGCCCCCTCTATCCTTTCCGCCGATTTTTCCAAACTCGGAGAGGAAGTCCGCGCCATCATCGCCGCCGGCGCCGATATCGTGCATGTCGATGTCATGGACGGCCATTTCGTGCCCAATATCACGATTGGCCCCGATGTGGTGAAGAGCCTGCGGCCCCATACCGACCGGATTTTCGACGTCCATCTGATGATTTCGCCCTGCGACCCCTATCTGGAGGCCTTCGCCAGGGCGGGCTCGGATTATATCGTGGTCCACGCCGAGGCCGGCCCGCACCTCCACCGCTCGCTGCAAGCCATCCGCGCTCTGGGCAAGAAGGCCGGCGTATCGCTCAACCCGGCGACGCCGGAAGATGTGGTCGAATATGTGCTCGACGAGCTCGATCTTGTCCTGGTGATGTCGGTCAATCCCGGCTTCGGCGGCCAGAAATTCATCCCCGCCACGCTGGAAAAGCTGCGCCGCCTCAAGGCGATGATCGGCGACCGCCCCATCGACCTCGAAGTGGACGGCGGCGTGACCGCCGAAAACGCCATGGATATCGTTGGCGCCGGCGCCAACTGGCTGGTCGCCGGCTCCGCCGTCTTCAAGGGCGGTCCCGAGCATTACAGGAAGAACATCGACGCCCTCCGCCTCGCCGCCAGCCT
>JAKANG010000188.1 GCA_021812505.1 Pseudomonadota bacterium | reverse complement strand
ACGCGGCGGCGCGGGTTTCCTAAAGAGAGCGTCCGACGTCAAGGCGTCCGGGCGATTAGCTCAGCGGGAGAGCACACCCTTCACACGGGTGGGGTCATAGGTTCGATCCCTATATCGCCCACCATTTCTCGTGGGACATCATCCGTTAATTCCCCTGTCGAATCCGTTATTTCCCCTGTCGACCGGGCGCGGATCGGCGTTTCAGCAATCGAAGGATTGCCGGCGCCCTTTTTGCGCGCCGGCGCTTTTTTTTTCAGGCCTTGACCGGCGCGATGAATTCGGCCGCCGCGGCGGGCAGTTCGGAGAAATGCGAAATGACCCGATCCGGTCCATATTCGCTCACAGGGCGGTCGGTATAGCCGAAGTCCACGGCGATGACGGGCACGTCGGCGGCGCGCGCCGTGGCGATGTCGGTCTTGGAATCGCCGATCATGATGGTGCGCCGCACGTTGCCGCCCGCCGCTTCGATGGTGCGGAGCAGGGGCGCCGGATCGGGCTTGGGAATTCCGAACGTGTCCTGGCCGCAGATGAAGGCGAAACGGTCGGCGACGCCGAGCTTTTCCAGCAGCAGCTTGGCCGGCCGCTCGACCTTGTTGGTGCAAACGGCGAAAACGCCGCCGCTTTCGGCAAGCGTGTCGAGCGCTTCGACCACGCCGGGATAAAGGCGGCTGTCGTCGGCGATCCGGGTCTCGTAATGGGCGAGGAAGCGCGCATACATCTCTTCGAGGCGCTCTTCCGGGATCGTCAGGTTCTGCGCCGCGAGGGCGCGGACGATGAGCGCGCGGGCGCCGGCGCCGAGCAGCGAACGGGCGTCTTCAAGGGGCGTCGAAGCGAAGCCTTCGCCGATCATGATATGGTCCAGCGTTCCCATCAGGTCGCCCGCGGTATCGGCGAGCGTGCCGTCGAGATCGAAAACGTAGAGCGCGCGGTCTGGCGTCGTAGCCATGCAGATCCTCCTGTTGCTACTTTAGGCTATATAGGTTCTTTCCGTCCATGTCATGCGTCAGTGTTCGGGTTCGTTCGCCGCGACGATCGGAAGGCGAACCCGACGGCCTTTGGCGGGCCGGAATGCTAGATTTGCTTCAGGGGCAAGATGATTCGCGCCGCGAAGTCGCCAAAAGGGGAGAAAGCCGCGATGCTGAAATGGATGGTTCTGGCCTTGCTCGCGACGACGGGCGCGGCGCAGGCCGGCAATTACGATTTCCTCGCCGCGCCGCAGATCGACCTCAACCGCGTCTATCGCATCGACAAGGCGAGCGGTGAGGTCGGCGCCTGCCAATATGGCCTCAAGGACGGTTCGCCCGTGGGCGTGACCCTGTGCTATCCGGCCGGCGAGGGCGCCGGGCCGCAAACCCCGAGCGAATATGGACTCATCGCCTCGCGGCACGAAAAGGAGGGTGGCGTGTTCCGGGTCGACCAGCGCACCGGCGCGATGTCGATCTGTTATGTGCTGAACGAGGCGGTGGTCTGCACGCCGGCGGCGAAATGATGGACCCGCTCACGGCCTTCGGCTTGTTCGCCGTCAGCGCCATGCTCATCTTCTATGCCTTGGAGCCGCGAGGCGCCGTTTATAGTCTTGGTTTTGCTGCGTCCTGCGCGTTGGGGTCGGCCTATGGCTTCCTGCAGGGGGCCTGGCCCTTCGGCCTTGTCGAGGCGGTCTGGTCGGTCGTGGCGTTACGGCGCTATCTTGGCGCGCGGAAAGGAACTGCCCATGAAACTCAATGATCCGTCCCTCTTGAAGACGCAGATGCTGCTCGGCGGCGTCTGGCGCGGCGACGGCGCGCTGGAGATCAGGAACCCGGCCAATGGCGCGCTTCTCGGCCGCGTGCCCAATGGCGGCGCGGCGGAAGCGGCCGAGGCGGTCGAGATCGCGGCGCGGGCCCAGAAGATCTGGGCGGCGCATACCGCCAAGCAGCGCTCGGGCCTGCTGCGCAAATGGTTCGACCTGATCGTGGCCGCGCGCGAGGATCTCGCGGTGATCATGACCAGCGAGCAGGGCAAGCCTCTCGCCGAGGCGCGCGGCGAAATCGATTATGCGGCGAGCTTCATCGAATTCTATGCCGAAGAAGCCAAGCGCATCTATGGCGAGACCATTCCCTCGCCCTGGCCCGACGCCCGCATTGTCACCCTGCGCCAGCCGATCGGGGTGATGACCGCGATCACGCCCTGGAATTTCCCGGCGGCCATGATCACCCGCAAATGCGCCCCCGCGCTGGCGGCGGGCTGCGCCTGCGTGGTCAAGCCGGCGCCGGAGACGCCCTTGACGGCGCTGGCCTTGGGCGAGTTGGCGGTGCGCGCCGGCCTGCCGCCGGGCGTTCTGAACATGGTCACGGGCGACGCGCCGGCGATCGGCAAGGTGTTCTGCGAACATCCCGCCGTGCGCTTCGTCGGCTTCACCGGTTCGACCGAGGTCGGCAAGCTGTTGATGCGCCAGGCGGCTTCGGGCGTGAAAAAGGTTGGGCTCGAACTTGGCGGCAACGCGCCTTTCATCGTCTTCGACGACGCCGATCTCGACGCGGCGGTCGCCGGCGCCATGCTGTCGAAATATCGCAACATGGGCCAGACCTGCGTCTGCGCCAATCGGCTCTATGTGCAGGAAGGCGTTTACGGCGCCTTCGCAGGAAAGCTCGCCGAAGCGGTGGCGAAGCTCAAGGTTGGCGACGGCCTGGCCGAAGGCGTGCAGCAGGGGCCGCTGATCAATTCCGAGGCGCTGGTCAAGGTCGAGGCCCATATCGCGGACGCGGTCGCCAAGGGCGCGCGCGTGCTGGTCGGCGGCCAAAGGCACGAACTGGGGGGAACCTTCTTCCAGCCCACCGTGATCTGCGACGTGACCCCCGACATGGCGGTCGCTCGCGAGGAAACGTTTGGGCCGGTCGCGCCCTTGTTCCGGTTCAAGGACGAGGCGGATGTGATCGCCCAGGCCAATGCGACGCAATATGGCCTCGCCGCCTATTTCTACGCCCGCGACCTCGGACGGGTGTTCCGGGTCGCCGAAGCGCTGGAATATGGCATGGTCGGCGTCAATTCCGGCATCATCTCGACAGAGGTCGCGCCCTTCGGCGGCGTTAAGGAATCCGGGCTCGGCCGTGAAGGGTCGCGCCATGGAATCGAGGAATTCGTCGAAATCAAATATGTGCTCCTCGGCGGTCTGGGCGCCTGAGCTTCTCGCGCGTGGGCGCGATATCGGCGGAGCCAGGTCAGCTGGCCCGGAATGGATGCTCGCGGCGGCTCCGTCGTCTGCGCGGCCACAAGCTGGCGGCCGGCGCTATCGATGGATGCCGCGATCTCTTTTCAAACGAAGAAGGCGCCAAATATTTCAAGGCCACACGATATGGCGCCATCCGAGCGGGTTCTGTTTTGGCCACGTCTCCAACATAGCCGATCGCGCAGGTTTGACCTGTCGCGTGAACGCCTCGTTTCCTGCTGAAATCCGCCTTTCTGTTTTGTGCGCTCCTTTGGATTGATATTTTTAATTATATTTGTGAACCATGTTTATTATGACGTTGGGGTGAAATAAATCATCGCTGGCTGATCCTGCGCTTGCTGCGCTGCGGCAATACGATGTAACGCGGCGTGTTTCTGCATAAAGCTTAAAATTGTTTGGTTGTCATTTAAGTCCAATTATACTTTCGTTTGTTAAGCTGCGTCCGCAATCAAGATAAACGTTTTTGCGGTGATACGGCATGATCGAGATCGGCGGCTTTTTCTCGCGGCGAATCGCGAACGTTCCTGCCCGAGTGTTCGGGGCCGGGCGAAATCTGAACCTGCTCAAGGCGGAATCGGCCAACGTCACGGTGATGTTCGGTTTGGCTCTGCCGGTTCTGATCGGCGGCGTCGGCCTGGCGATCGATATCGGCGAGTGGGAGCTCGCCCATAAGAGCATGCAGCGGGCCGCCGATTCCGCCGCGATCAGCGGGGCTGTCGCTCTCTTCTCCGATGGCAGCGGGATTGTGCCGGAAGAGGCCAAGGCAATCGCCGCGGACTACAAATTCGTGGATGGCGTGGCCGGCGCGCAGGTCGTCGCCAATACCCCTCCGACCTCCGGCGCTTACCTCAACAATGTCCGCGCGGTCGAGGTGATCGTCACACAGCCGCAGAAGCGGATTTTCTCCGCAATTTTCGGCGGTCAGGCGGTCCCGGTCAAAGCGCGCGCCGTGGCGCTCGAAAACGCGAATACGTGCGTTCTGGCGCTTGACCAGTCGGCGGCCGCCGCGATCTCGGCGCAAGGCTCGACAAATGTCGGCGCGCACGGCTGCTCGGTCTACAGCGATTCCAACAGCTCCACGTCGGTCAATGTCGGCGGCACGGCGAGTATGTCAGCCTTGATGGTCGGCGCGGTCGGGGGCGTCACGGGCCAGAGCAACATCACGACCACCAATGGAATCGACCATGGCGGCATCCTGCCCGATCCCTACGCCAATGTCCCCCTGCCGAGCTTTTCCGGCTGTGACCAGACCAACTTCTCCGCCAAAAACACGATGACGATTTCGCCTGGGGTCTATTGCGGCGGCCTCAAGCTCAACGCCGGCGCCAATGTGACCATGTCGCCCGGGATTTACTTCGTCACTAACTACCCTAATGGGCAGGCGGGGAGCCTGACGGTGAACGGCGCAGCCACGCTGACCGGAACGGGCGTGACCATCGTGTTCACCTCGAGCACGCCGAGCAGCCAGAACAGTTTCGGCAACGCCACCATCGCCGGCGGCGCGACTGTGAATCTCACGGCGCCCAGTTCGGGGCCGATGCAGGGCATCGTCATGTACGGCGA
>JAKANG010000187.1 GCA_021812505.1 Pseudomonadota bacterium | reverse complement strand
GGCAGGATGAGCCGGCGCGCCAGCAGATGCAGCTTGTTCTCGACGCCGTCCGGAATATTGCGGTTGGCGTCGGCGCGGCGGCGGCGATCCTCCTCGCCATGCCCGTATTTCGGATCGCCGACGATCGGGCAGCCGATAGCCTCGGCATGGGCGCGCAATTGATGGGTGCGGCCGGTCAGCGGCTTCATCGACAGCCAGGAGAGGCGCGGCGCCAGCTTGTCCACGACGGCGTAATAGGTCAGCGAATGCTGGGCGTCGTCGTCGCCGTGTTTCGCCACCCGCATTTTCTCGATGTCGCGGCGCTCCTCCGGCCCGTGGCGGCCTTTGCGCGGCGCGCGATTGTCGCCCATCCCCTCGCCCTTGGCGAGATAGAGCGAGATGCGGCCGTGAGTCGGGCGCGGCACGCCCTCGACCATCGCCCAATAGATCTTTTTCGCTGAGCGCGAGCGGAAGATCTCACCGAGATCGGCGGCCATTTTCCGCGTCTTGGCGATCAGCAGAACGCCTGACGTGTCGCGATCAAGGCGATGGACAAGGACCGGGCGGTCGCCGCGCTCGTTGGCCAAGGACTGCAGCATGCCGTCGAGATGATGCTTCGTGCCCGAACCGCCTTGCACCGCAAGGCCGAAGGGCTTGTTGAGCACCATCAGGTCGCGGTCGTCGAGCAGGATCATATCGCGGATGGCGCGGGCGTCGGCTTCCGATTCGCCCGGCCGCTTGACCGCCGGGGCCTTGGGCGCCTCAACATTGAGCGGCGGCACACGGACCGTCTGGCCCGCCGCGACGCGCGACGAGGTCTCGACCCTCTTGCCGTCGAGCCGCACTTCGCCCTTGCGGCAAATCTTGGCCAGATGCGACAAGGCGAGCGTCGGCGCGCGGCGCTTGAACCAACGGTCCACGCGCATCCCATCTTCGTCTTCGGTCACGGTGAGATTTTGCACGCCGAGCGCCTGTTTCGGCGCCTCGGGAGCGGGCTTCGATTCCGTCTTGGGCCTGGGCGCTTTCGCCGCGACGGCCGTCTCAGCCAGCTTGGCGCCACTCCGCCTTTGGGGCTTCGCGCCAGCGGCTTCGGCCGCGGGGGCCTTAGCGGCGGCGAGCTTGGCCTTGAAGGGCTTGACCTTGGCGGATTTGGCCTTGGAGGGCTTGGGGGTGCGGGCGCGCGGGCTTTTCACGACAGGGTCCTCGCCACCGCGAGCCCGCCGAACACGCCCGCGAGCGCCAAGACAACCGAGCCGACCGCATAGGCCGCCAGCATCCCGAATTCGCCGCGCTCATAGAGCAGCGCGGAATCGAGCGAATAGGCGGAGAAGGTCGTGTAGCCGCCAAGAACGCCGGTCAGCAGAAAAAGGCGGGCATGCTGCGTCCAGTTCGCGCCGGCGCGGAAGGCGAGAAAGCCGGCGAGCAGGCCCATGACCAGCGAGCCGGAAATATTGATCAGGAACGTCCCCCACGGGAAATTGGTCCCGAGCAGCCGCGCCGCGAACAGGTTCACGGTATGGCGCAGACAGCCGCCGAGACCGGCGCCGAGAAAGACGAGAAGATAGGCCTGCATCGGCTTTCTATAGCCTTGCGGGGCGGCGGCGTCATCAAGCGATTTTCTCTTGCGCCCTGGCCAGAAAATTATGCGACAGCGCGTGATAGAGCCCTTCCCGGCTCAGCAGCCGCGAGGTCGCCTGTGCGACGAGCGCCGCGATCATCAGGGGAATGATCATGGCGTGGTCGTCGGTCATTTCGGAGACGATGACGAAAGCGGTGATCGGCGCATGGGTGACGCCGGTGAGGAAGGCGACCATGCCGATCAGGGCCAGCGCCCCCAGCGGCGCATGGGGAAAGACCAGGCTGAGCAGCGAGCCTTCGCCGGCCCCGATGGCGAGGGACGGCGAGAAAATGCCGCCAGGGATGCCGCTGATCGTCGAGAGCGTGGTGGCGATGAATTTCAGCGGCGCGAACCAGTAGTCGATGTCAGCCTTGGCGTGGACGACCGCGCGCGCCTGGGCGTAGCCGGTGCCGAAGATCGACGGATCGCCATTCATGCCGGCAAGGGCGACGCCGAGGCCGCAGAGCATGGCGAAGAGAATGGGCCAGCGGACGATCGCCGCCCCCGCGCCGCCCGGCAGCCCGCGTGCGAAGGCGGTGACAATGACGATGAACAGGCCGCCGCTGAGGCCGCCCACGACGCCGCCCGCCAGGATCGTGGCCCACGCGCGCCCAAGCGGGAGAACCGCGGCCGTCGAGCCGAAATAAGCGTAATCCCCGAACAGCGCCAGCGAGGTGAGGCCCGCCGCGATCACCGCGCCGATGATCAGCCCGCTGGTGCGCGTCTCGAACGACCGGCTCAATTCCTCGATGCCGAAGACGATGCCGGCCAGCGGCGTGTTGAAGGCCGCCGCGACGCCCGCCGCCGCGCCTGCGAGCAGAAAGCCGCCCTGCCGATAGGGCGCGCGATGCCCCAGTGCGTGCATGATCGCGCCGCCGACCTGAACCGTCGGCCCCTCGCGCCCCGTCGAGGCGCCGCAGAGCAGGCCAAGCGTCATCACCAGGATCTTGCCCAGCGCAACGCGCAGCGAAACCAGCGCCGTGCGCCTTTCCTGATCCTCGATCTGCAGCGCCGCGATAACTTGCGGAATCCCGCTGCCCTGCGAATTGGGGAAGACCGTGCGCGCCAGAAGCACGGAGACGCCGAAGCCGAGGGGCGTCAGGGCCAGACCGATATATGGCGAGAGCTGGAGAAGGGCCTTCAGGACCTCCTGGGCCTTGTCGGCCAGGAAAGCCATCGACACCGCGGCCGCGCCGACGACCAGGCCGCCGGCCAGAAAAAGCGCCTGTCGCGACCATCGCTTGATGGCGAGGCGCGAACGCACCGCGAGATGTTGCCAATAGCGATTGACGAGTTCCGACCGCGTCACAATTCCGCACCCCGTTGGCGCGCTGCTTCCAGCGCTCTCATTTTCCTTCGCGTTCTTTCCGCAATTTTTCCCAGTAGTCCAGACGTTTGACGATCTCGCGTTCGAAACCGCGCTCGACGGGACGATAAAGTTTTCGCCTACCCAAAGCCTCGGGCCAGTAGTTCTGGCCGGAAAAGGCGTCGGGCTCGTCATGGTCATAGGCGTAGCCGGCGCCATAGCCTTCGTTTTTCATCAGCTTGGTCGGCGCGTTCAGGATCACCTTTGGCGGCATGAGCGAGCCGTGCTCGCGGGCAAGAGTCATCGCCGCCTTGTAGGCGACATAATTGGCGTTGGATTTGGGAGCGGTGGCGCAATACACGACGGCCTGGGCGATGGCCAGTTCGCCCTCGGGGCTCCCGAGGAAATCATAGGCCTCTTTGGCGGCGTTGGCGACGACCAGCGCCTGCGGGTCGGCGAGCCCGATGTCCTCGACCGCCATGCGCACCACGCGGCGGGCGATGAACAGCGGATCCTCTCCGGCGTCGAACATGCGTGCGAGATAATAGAGCGCGGCGTCGGGGTCCGAGCCGCGCACGGTTTTATGCAAGGCGCTGATGAGGTTGTAATGACCCTCCTGCCCCTTGTCATAGATCGGCGCCCGGCGCTGGACGATTTCGGTGAGCGTTTTGGCGCCAAAAATTTCGCCGGGACGCGCGGCGCGAAAAATTTCCTCGACCAGAGTGAGGGCGGCGCGGCCGTCGCCATCGGCCATCATCGCCAATGCGGCCCGCGCCTCCTCGTCGAGCGGCAGCTTTTTGCCCTCGACCGCCTCCGCGCGCTCCAGCAGCTTCTCGATCGCCGCCGGGTCGAGACTGTGGAAGGTCAGGACGCGGGCGCGCGACAGCAGCGCGGCGTTGAGTTCGAAACTCGGGTTTTCGGTGGTTGCGCCGATCAGGGTGATCGTGCCGTCCTCCATCACCGGCAGGAAGGAATCCTGCTGGGCTCGGTTGAAGCGGTGAATCTCGTCGACGAAGAGCAGGGTCCCCTGCCCGGCGACGCGCCGCGCCCGGGCCTCCTCGAAAATCTTCTTGAGTTCGCCGACGCCGGAAAAAATCGCCGAGGCCTGGACGAAATGGAGCTTCGTCTCATGGGCGAGCAGCCGCGCCACGGTGGTCTTGCCGGTGCCCGGCGGGCCCCAGAAGATCAGGCTGCCGAGCGAGCCCGATTCGATCAGCCGGGTCAGCGCGCCATTGGGGCCGAGCAGATGGTCCTGTCCGGCGACCTCGCCGAGGCTTTTCGGGCGCATGCGCTCGGGCAGCGGGCGCGGCGCGTCCCGCTCCAGTCCGGCGCTGGCGAAGAGATCGGTCATGGCCCTTTTTGGCGCGTCTCGTCCGCAGGAGCAACAGCCGATTGACCTGAACGGCCATCCGGTCCAAACCAGCGCCAAATGACGAGGTGAACCATGTCCGACCTTTCCCCCGCCGCTCTGGAAAAACAGCTCATCGCCGAAGAGACCGCCAAGATGCTGCTGGAGGTCGGCGCCGTCCTGTTCAATTCGGAAAAGCCCTTCATCTTCACCTCGGGCTGGGCGAGCCCGGTCTATACCGACATGCGCAAGCTGATCGCTTTTCCGCGCCTGCGCAGCGCCCTGATGGATTTCGCGGTCAAGACGATCCAGCGCGAAATCGGCTACGAGAGCCTCGACATCATCGCCGGCGGCGAGACGGCGGGCATTCCCTTCGCCGCGTGGATTTCCGACCGGCTCGGCCTACCGATGCAATATGTCCGCAAGAAGCCCAAGGGCTTCGGCCGCAACGCCCGGATCGAAGGCGAGTTGCAGGACGGCGCGCGCACCCTGCTGGTCGAGGACCTCGCCACCGACGGCGCCTCC
>JAKANG010000186.1 GCA_021812505.1 Pseudomonadota bacterium | reverse complement strand
CGCTCACGGCGACGGGCGCCTCGCCCCCATTTTCGCCCTGCGGCTGGTGCGCGGCGTCAAGAACGGCCCCAGCCCGGAATGGCTGCAGAAAAGGCTGAAAAGCATCGGCCTGCGCCCGATCAACGCCCTGGTGGACATCACCAATTTCCTCACCTTCGATCGCGGCCGGCCGCTGCACGTCTTCGACGCTGGAAAGGTCGCGGGCGATCTTGCGGTGCGACGCGCCAGGGCCGGCGAAAGCCTGCTGGCGCTCGACGGGCGCTCTTACGCGCTCGATGAAAGCGCGGTGGTCATAGCTGACCACAATGGCGTCGAATCGCTCGCCGGCATCATGGGCGGCGAGACCTCGGGCTGCGGCGACGGCACGACCGACGTGCTGATCGAATCGGCTTTGTGGGACCCCAACAATATCGCCCACACCGGCCGAAAGCTCGGCATCGTCTCCGACGCGCGCTATCGCTTCGAACGCGGCGTCGATCCAGCCTTCGTCCTGCCCGGCCTGGAACTGGCCACCAGGCTGGTTCTGGATCTCTGCGGCGGCGAACCTTCGGAAGTCGTCGTCGCGGGCCGCGTCCCGGACCCGCCCGCCGGCATTTCCTTCCCCCTGAGCGAGGTCGAGCGTCTGACCGGCCTGAAACTCGCCGCCAGCGAAATGGTCGGCGCCCTAGAAAAGCTCGGCTTTTCCGTCGCCGGTCAGATCTCCAATTTCGGCCATATCCATGTCCGCGCGCCAAGCTGGCGGCCGGACATCGAGGGCAAGGCCGACCTGGTCGAGGAAATCGTCCGCATCGCCGGTTTCGACCGCATCGCCTCGGTTGCGCTGTCCCGCGACGCCGCGGTCGCCGGCCCCGTCCTGACCCTGTTGCAGCGGCGCGTGCGCGCCTCACGCCGGGCGCTTGCCGCGCGCGGCATGATCGAGGCGGTCACCTGGTCCTTCGTCGGCAAGGACGAGGCCAAGATTTTCGGCGGCGGCGCGCCGGAGCTTGCGCTGGCCAATCCCATCGCCGCCGAACTTTCCGACATGCGGCCGAGCCTGCTGCCTGGCCTGATCAGGGGCGCCAAGGCCAATTCCGCGCGCGGCTTCGGCGATGTCGCCCTGTTCGAGGTGGGACAGATTTTCAAAACGGAAGAGGAAGACGGCCAATATGCCGCCGCCGCCGGGCTGCGCCAGGGAACGGCGAAAGCTTGGGGCGCGGGGCGTCACTGGAGCGACAAGGCCGCCCCGGTCGACGTCTTCGACGCGAAGGCCGACGTTCTGGCGCTGCTGTCGTCGCTGGGCGTCGCGGCCGGCGCCGTCCAGGTTGTTCCCGGCGGTCCGGATTTTCTGCATCCGGGACGATCCGCGAGTCTCCAGTTTGGACCACGCCATATCGTCGGCTGGTTCGGCGAGTTGCATCCCAAAACGCTTGAGGCCTTCGACGCGCCCGGACCGATCGTCGGTTTCGAACTGCTTCTCGACCTGCTGCCGCCGCCGAAGCCCAAACCGACCAAGGCGCGGCCCAAGCTCGAATTGTCCGATTTCCAGCCGGTTGAGCGCGATTTCGCCTTCATCGTGGACAAGGATGTCAAGTCCGGCGACCTGATCAAGGCGGTTCAGGGCGCCGAGCGGACTCTCATAGTCCAGGTCGGGGTGTTCGATCTCTACGAGGGGCCGGGCGTTCCCGAGGGCAAGAAATCCATCGGCGTGAACGTCATTTTGCAGCCGCGCGAAAAAACCCTGACCGACGCCGAGATCGAGGCGGTCGCGGCCAAGGTCGTCGGGGAGGCAGGCAAGAAGACCGGCGCCGTCCTGCGAAGCTGATTTTTGTGCTGTCTTCAGGGGGAGGGGACCATGGCGCAAGGATTCTGCTGGGTCGAACTGCTGACGAGCGATGTCGAGGCGGCGCAGGGCTTTTACGACGCCATCTTCGGCTGGACCTGCGCGGCGCCCGGACACGCCCAGCGCGACTACCGCATGTTCTTCCACGAGGGCGCCGCCGCGGCCGGTCTGATGCTGCTCCCCGAGGAAGCCAAGGCGCAGGGCGCGCGGCCATCCTGGTTCGGCTATATCTCGTCCCCCGATGTGGATGTCGATGCGGCGGGAATCGTCGCGGCGGGCGGCCGACTGTTCCGGGCGCCGGAAACCTTGGAAAAAATCGGTCGTTTCGCGGTCGTGGGCGATCCGCAAGGCGCGGCCTTCGCGCTCTGGGCGGGCTTAAGCGGCGTCAGCGCTGTCGACCAGCCGCCCATGACCATCGGCCATGTCGGCTGGCACGAATTGTTCTGCGATGATGTCGAACAGGCTTTCGCCTTCTATTCCGCCCGTTTCGGCTGGACCAAGGGCGAGGCGCTGGATATGGGCCCGATGGGCGTCTATCAGCTTTTCGCGACCGGCGGCGCGCCGGTCGGCGGCATGATGAAACGTCAGCCCGCCATTCCACAGCCGTTCTGGAACCATTATTTCACCGTCGCTGCGCTTGACGCGACTTTGGAAAAGGTGGCCAAGGCCGGCGGAAAAATCGTTCACGGGCCCGCCGAGGTCCCTGGCGGAGCCTGGATCGCGCAATGTTTCGATCCCCAGGGCGCGTTTTTCTCGCTGGTGGCCGCCAAACGCTGATGGCTCGAGTCGCGCTTGCCTTTCTCCTGCTTGCCGCTTCGCCGCTTGTCGCCGCGGCGGCCAGCGAGTCCTGCGACAGGTTCAAGGACGCCGACGTCTATAATTCCTGCCTCGCGGCTTCGGGCCCGGCGTTTCACGAAGGCCGCTTCAGAGTGGCGCCTGCGGACAGCGCGCCGAAAGCGGCGCGCCAAAAACGTCGGCGCGGAAGATCGCATGGCGTGGCCGTGTCGAGGCGAGACGGCGGGCGCCATTCCCATGGCCGGGTGCGCATCACGATCTATCCCCGCCAATGAATGGCTTTCATCAGCCACCGCATCGATCCAAATCGGCCAGCGCCGCCGACTCTGGATATTCGGCGAATTCAAACACCAGACCGTCACGGAAAGGATGAAAATCGCAGACGTCGATTGAAATGATTGCACTGGTTCCGCGACTGCGCAATTTCGACGTTCGATGGACGGCGGCGCGGTCGCCGTCGATCACCAATCCATCGTGGTCGAGCCGAGATTTTCATACATCGCCTCGATCGTCGCCGGCATCTGCGCGGCGAGGGCTTTTCCGCGCGCCGGACGGGAGTAGGGATAGAGCGTGCAGCCGCCGCGCATCAGGAAAGAGGATGTCCTCGGCGGCATATTCGACGATCCCGGGCAAATCGCCCTGCGCGCGCCGCTCGAAGATCGTGCCGACGCGATATCCGATCTGCTCCCGGTCTAATTCGCCGAGTTTGCGAAAGGCTTGCTCGCTTTGCGTTCAGCCGTCGCTGAGGCGCGCCAATTCGGCGGAATCGGCGATTTCAGCGAATTCGACGATCAGACCGTCGCGGAAGCGGAGAAAATCGGCGAAGTTCACCTCCGCGCACCTGCCGGTTCCCCGGTTGCGGATTTTGGCGGTGCGCCGGAGCGCGACCCGGTCGCCGTCGATCACCATGTCGTTTACGACCGATCCGAGATTCTCGAATTGGATCACGACGCTCATCAAGGCTTCGCCGAGCGCCTTCTTACCGTGAATGGGCTTCGAATGGGGGAAGGCCGTCCAGTCCCCCCGGAATTCGAAGACGATGTCCTCGGCGGCGAATTCGATCATCCCGCGCCAGTCGCCCTTGGCGCGCAATTCGAGCAGCTTGTGAAGGCGCTGCTCGATCAGTTCCCGGTCCACCTCGCCGAGTTTGCGCAGGGCTTGCTCGCTTTGCACCAATGTCTCCGACCTCAGGACAGATGTAGCTCCTTGAAAAAATCATTACCTTTATCGTCCACGACAATAAAGGCTGGAAAATCCTCGACCTCGATCTTCCAGATCGCCTCCATGCCGAGTTCGGGATATTCGAGCGGTTCGACCTTTTTGATGCAGTCCTGGGCGAGGCGCGCCGCCGGGCCGCCGATCGAGCCGAGATAGAAACCGCCGTGCTTCTTGCACGCCTCGGTGACGGCGCCCGAACGATTGCCCTTGGCAAGCATCACCATCGACCCGCCATGCGACTGGAACAGATCGACAAAAGCGTCCATGCGCCCGGCCGTGGTCGGGCCGAACGAGCCCGAGGCATAGCCCACCGGGGTCTTGGCCGGGCCGGCATAGTAGACCGGATGGTTCTTGAGATAATCCGGCATCGGCTCGCCCGCCTGCAGCCTTTCGCGGATCTTGGCGTGGGCGAGGTCGCGCGCGACGATGATCGTCCCGGTCAGCGACAGCCGCGTCTTGACCGGATATTTCGTCAGTGTCGCCAGGATGTCCTTCATCGGCTGGTTGAGGTCGATCTTGACGACAGGCCCGCCGAGCGCCGCCTCATCGACATGGGGCAGATATTTGGCCGGATCGTGTTCCAGTTCCTCGATGAACACGCCGTCCCTGGTGATCTTGCCCAGCGCCTGACGGTCGGCCGAGCAGGAGACGCCAATGCCGATCGGCAGCGACGCCCCATGGCGCGGCAGCCGGATCACCCGCACGTCGTGGCAGAAATATTTGCCGCCAAATTGCGCCCCGACGCCGAGATCCTGGGTCAGCTTGTGGACTTCCGTCTCCAGTTTGAGGTCGCGGAAGGCGTGGCCGTCCTCGCCGCCTTCGGTTGGCAGATTGTCGAGATATCGCGCCGAGGCGAGCTTGACCGTTTTCAGGTTCAGCTCGGCGGACAGGCCGCCGATGACGATGGCGAGATGATAGGGCGGGCAGGCGGCGGTGCCGAGCGCCAGA
>JAKANG010000185.1 GCA_021812505.1 Pseudomonadota bacterium | reverse complement strand
CTCGCCGGCGAGGAAAACGGCTGAGCCAAGTGGGCGATCGGCGCCGAAGAGTAAAACATATTCTGGGTGCGTTACGGAACCCACAGCGACTTCCTCTCGGCTCAAAAGAATTTACAGAATGGCCGTGGGTGTCGTAAGTTATTGAAACTCAGTCGCTCCAGGCGTCATCTCCGAGCCAGTGCAATCGCCAGCAGGATGGCTAGTACGGCGGACAGCGCCTGCCAGAAGATCAGTGGATTGTTCTCATAGAGGGATTTTTTGCGATCGCCGGTGGGGCCGCCGCGTCGCGCGCCGTTTTCGATCTCGAAGGCGAATTCGAGCATGTCGCCGTAACGCTGAGCGGAGTCCACGGCGATCGCCTTGGCGATCGCAGCGTCGAGCCAGGCGGGAAGGTCTGGCCGCCGTGTGGCGAGCGGCGCCGGGCGCCCGAACCGCGGGTGGGAAAAAGGCTCGATTTCGCCGTAAGGATAGCTGCGCGCGAACATCCGGTAGACGGTGACGCCGAGGGCGAAAAGGTCGGTCATCTCATCGCCCGCCGCGCCGGAAAAAAGCTCCGGCGCCATATAGGACGGCGTGCCGGGAATGTCCTCGGGGGGAAAGTCCTCGCGTTGCGGCAGGCGCGCGACGCCGAGGTCGATCAGCTTGAGGCCGCCGTCCTTGAGTAGCAGGATATTGTCCGGCTTGATGTCGCGATGGACGATGCGGGCGCGATGGAGAGTGGCGACGGCGCGGGCGATCCGCGTCGCGATCTGCGCGCCCTCGGCGTAGGACATGGGCGGCTCGCGGTTCAGCCGCTGCTCAAGGGTCTCGCCATCGTAAAAGGGCATGACCGAGTAGAGCCGGGTCTGGCGTTCGGATGGCTGCTCGATCGTTTCGACGATCCACGGGCTGCGTACGCGGCTGGCGACGAAGGCTTCATGAACGAAAGCTCGGCGATAGGTTTTGACCCCGGCCACGAGCGGCTGAGGGAATTTGATCGCGACCCGGGCGCCGCCGCGCAGGTCCTGCGCGCGCATCAGTCGGCTGTAGCGGCCCTCGGACAGTCTTTCGCCGATGAGATAATCGTCGAGGATCGATCCGGGCTCCGGCGGCGCCAGAATCGGGAGATCGCCGAAGAAATCGCGCAATTCATCGGCTTCCGCCGGCGGCGTGTCGAGAATGTCGACGACGAGCGCGGTGCAATTGTCGGCGCCGCCGGCGCCGAGCGCGGCGGCGACCAGGTCCTCGGCCGTTTGTTGCGGCGCGGCGCGCCGGGCGAGAATCTCGCGCAGCCGCTTGTCGCTAATCGCGCCATGCACGCCATCGCTGCACAGGAGATAGCGCTCCAGCGGCCGAAGGGAAAAGGACGCATGGTCCATCCGCACCGGGTCCTCCAGGCCCACGGCGCGGCGCAACACATGACGCAGATCGCCGCGCCCCATCACATGGTCCTCGGTCAGTTGCTCCAGCGCCTCCTCGCGGAAACGGTAAAGCCGGCTGTCGCCGACATGGACGCAATGTCCCGAACGCCCGGAAAGGATCAGCGCGGTGAAGGTGGTCGCCATGTTGGCGCGTTGGGGATCGACGCGGCCCTGGGCGACGATCCAGGAATTGACGGCGTCGAGCGAACGCGCGGCGGCCTGTCGCGCGCCCAAGGAACCGGGCAGGGAAAAATAGCCGTCGAGGAAGGCGCGGACCGCGAGCTCGGCGGCTTCGCGTCCGCCGGCATGGCCGCCGACCCCGTCGGCGACGACCGCGACCACATCGGGCCGCGCGTCCACGCGGGGCCTGCCGAAACGCGCCGCGCCAAAATCCTGATTGTCCGGCCGCTGGCCGCGCTCGGTGGCGAAGCCGATCTCACAACGCAATTCATGGTCAAGGCGGGTCATGACGCCACATGGGTAGCAGGATCGGCGGGGCGCGCAAGGCGCGCCCCGCCTTGCGCGCCCCGATTAGGTTCAGATGCGCGCGCCGGAGACGGCGCCCCAGGTGGTGCGCCAGCGGCGCTTGACGAAAGTCAGGCCGGCGACGCCGAGCAGCGCCAGGACGGCGAAGAACAGAAAGCCCGCCATGAATCCGCCGGTCACGCCCTTGGAGGTCGCCAGAGCCTTGGCCAGGAAAAAGCCGCCGAGGCCGCCGGCGAAGCCGACGAGACCGGTCATCACGCCGACCTCGTTACGGAAACGCTGTGGCAGGAGCTGGAACACGGCGCCATTGCCCATGCCGAGGCACAGCGCGCCCATCGAGAACAGCAGGACCGCGAGCCAGGCGATCGGCGGCAGGGCGAGCAGCGGCCAGCCGCCGGTCGCAGGGGCAGGTCCGACCGGCAGCATCGCAACGGCGAAATAGCAGGCGGCGACGACCATGAACATCGCCGACAAGGACTTCACCCCGCCGATCCGGTCGGCGATGGCGCCGCCGACCGGGCGGAAGGTCGAGCCGAAGAAGACGATCATCGACACCATCAGGCCCGCCGCCACCGGCGTGGCGTGGAACTGGCTGACGAAATAGAGCGGCAGGGCCGAGGCGAGACCGACGAAGCCGCCGAAGGTGACGAAATAGAAGAACATGAACCAGCGGCTATCGGGATCGAGCAGCAACTCGCCATATTTCGCCAGCGGAATGCGCTTGATCGACCCGGGCGCGTCCTTGACGACGAAAATATAGAAAGCCAGGATCGCGAGCATGGGAACCAGAAGCGCGGCATAGACGCCGCGCCAGCCGAAATGTTCGGCGATCGAGGGCGCGAACAAAGTATCGAGCACCACGCCCATGTTGCCGGCGCCGGCTATGCCCATGACCACGCCTTGAAGCCGGGGCGGATACCAGCGGCTCGCCTGCGGCAAGGCGACCGCGAAAGAGGCGCCGCCGAGCCCGAGAACGGCGCCGAAAAAGGCGACGTCGGTCGGGTTGCGCAGGCCGAAGAGCCAGACCGCGGCGCAAGCGGCGGCGACGATCGACTGGCCGAGCGCGCCGGTGAGCTTGGATCCGATCGTGTCGGCGAGAATGCCGAGGGGGATGCGCAGAATGGCGCCCGAAAGCACCGGGATGGCGACGAGCGTCAGCTTCTGCTCGATCGGAATATTCATTTCCCTGGCGATATAGGCCATCAGCGGCCCGAGCGAGACCCAGGCCATGAAGCTGATGTCGAAATAGAGAAAGGCGGAGAGCAGGGTCGGCCAATGGCCGGATTGTTTCAATTCGGAGAGTTTCATCGTTTCAGCCTCGCGTTGAAGATCAGGATCGCGCGCCGGCCAGGCGCTTCTGGCCGAGCAGGCGTTCGATTTCCGGCTTGCAGGAGCCGCAGCCCGAGCCGGCGCCGGTGACGGCGGAGACCGCGTCGGCGCTGGACAGGCTTTTCTCCTCGATGGCGTCGAGAATGGTGTTGGCGCCGACATTCAGGCAGACGCAGACTTTCCGGCCGGGATCGCGGCAGGCGCGCGGCGGGCGGCCGGCCAGCAAAGCAAGCGGCTTGACATCCTCGCGCGCGAATTGCTCGCAGGCCCAGGCGCGGGCGACGGCGACAGGGCCGGGCGCGACGAAAATCGCGCCCATGATTCCGCCATCCCGTGTGGCGACGCCCCGAAAGCTCTTTTCGCGCGCGTCGCGCATCGCCGAAAATTCGCAAGGCTCCGTGTCGAGTCCGAACAGCCGCCGGGCGAAAACCTCCCCGTCTTCGACTTCGTCGGTTCCGGCGAGTTCGACCCGCCAGCCGCCCGCTGTCCGCGCCATCGCCCAATAGGCGCAGGCGAGATTTTCCGGCTTTTTTCGCATCAGGGCGAAAGCGTGCCAGGCGACATCGAAAGGCGCGACACGCACCGCGCTCGCCTTCGATTCCGGCTGACCCGAGATGGGGTCGAGCGCCGGCGCGACCAGCGCGTCGATCCGCGCTTTGGCGGCGAAAAGGTCGGTCCAGTGGATCGGCGCAAAGACGCTGCCGCGCCGTTGCCGGTCGGTGATCTGGGCGCGCAGCAGGATTTTTCCCCGCGCGTTCGACAGGCAGACCAGTCCGGCGTGCTCGACGCCGAGTTCGGCGGCGTCGAGCGGGTTCAGTTCGGCGAAAGGCTCGGCGATATGTTGCGACAGTTTCTCGGCGCGCCCGGTGCGGGTCATGGTGTGCCATTGGTCGCGCACACGGCCGGTGTTGAGGATGAATTCGCCCGGCCCCGCCTTTTCCGCGAGGCCCCGGAACGGCGTGGCGATGAAGCGCGCGCGGCCGTCAGGGGTGAAGAAGCGGCCGTCGCCAAAAAAGCGGATTTGGGCGCCCGGTCGGGCCTCGCCCTTGCGCCACGGCCATTGGAAGGGCGCCAGCGCGTCATAGTCGGCGTCGGAGATTTCCGCGCAGGCGGAAATGTCGAAATCCCGCCCGCCGTCGTTGCCGACGCCCGACAACGCGGCATGTTCGCGAAAGATCGCGGCGGCGTTCCCATATTCGAACGCCTCGCGAAAACCCATGCGCCGGGCGACGTCGCAAATGATGTCCCAGTCGGCGCGCGCCTCGCCGGGCGCTTCCCGCAGCCTGCGCTGGCGCGAAATGCGGCGCTCGGAATTGGTCACCGTTCCGTCCTTCTCGCCCCATGCGGCGGCGGGCAGCAGGACATGGGCGAAGGTGGCGGTGTCGGTCTTTTCGGCGACATCCGAGACGACGACGAAGGGGCATTTCGTCAGCGCCGCGCGGACGAAATCGGCGCCGGGCAGGCTATCGACCGGATTGGTGGCGATGATCCAGACCGCCTTGATTTTTCCAGCCCCGATCGCCCGGAACAGGTCCACCGCCTTGAGGCCGGCCTTTTGTGCGATCCTTGGCGAATTCCAGAACTTTTGGACGAGCGCC
>JAKANG010000184.1 GCA_021812505.1 Pseudomonadota bacterium | reverse complement strand
TCCTCGCCGCGATCAAACTCGCCGCCGCGCGCATCTGGATGAAAGCGTTATGAGTCTACGGCCTAAATCGAGATCGCCAAGGGCGCGGGCGATCGCCAACGCGCCCTGCCAATGCCGCGATCTTGGCGCGTCGGACTCGTCGCGATAGGGCGCGGCGCGGATATAACGATGAACGGCCTGCCATTTGCGCAACGCCGCTCGCGTCTGGATGGCCTCGTCCACCAGTTGTGACTGCGCGCGCATGTCATCCGCGATCGCCTCCCGCGCCGCGCCGAGCAGGCGCGCGATGTCCTGCGCGGTGTAATCCCGGCTCGCGCGCGCCACGCGGCGCTCGATGCGAAATGATCCAGATCTGTTCAAGACTGCGGCGAGGGCCATGGTTTTCCCTTCGGCTCCATGTGGGCTTCCGACTTCCGTCAATCCTGCTACGCCGCCCGCGCGCCTTCGGATCAGTTCAATCAGGGCGAATCTTTTCAGGCCGCGCGCGATTTGATTTCTCACAGCGCGGGCCGGGGAAGAAGCGCGGGACTCGCGCCGCATAATCGGCGAATGCGGCGCCGCGCGAGGCGCGCAGATGATTTTCCAGCGGTGGAACGCCGCTGACGCGGTCGAGCAGCAGATAGATGAAGGTCGGACCGGCGAGGGCTGCAATGCCGCGCCAGCCGCCGAAGCCGATCAGCGGCCAAGCGCACCAGAACAGGAATTCGCCGAAATAATTGGGATGGCGCGAGACGCGCCACAGCCCAGCCTCGCAAAGCGCGCCGCGCGGCGCCTGCTTGCGGAAGCGGCGCAATTGCCCGTCGGCGACAGCCTCGACCGCGAGGCCGCTGATGGCGACGAGCAGGCCGAGCGCATCGAAAAAATCAGGGAAAGGACGCGGCGCGCGGGCGGCCAGTCCGACCGTCACGACCAGCGGAAGAGAAGCCGCCGCCTGGATTTGCAGGAACAGGAACAGGCGGCGAGGAAAATCGTCGCCCCATTCCCGCGCCAGCGCCGCATAGCGCGGATCGTCGCCCGCGCCGCGCGTGCGCCAGCCGATATGGATAGAGAGGCGCAAGGCCCAGAAGGCGACGAGAGCGGCGGCGAAAAGGCTGCGCCCTCCTCGGGGCTCGGCGAAACCGGCAGCGGCAGCGCCTGTCGCCGCCGCCCAGATGGCGTCGATCCAGCCGCCCTGGCCGGTTCGCATTCTCGCCAGCCAGGCGAAGCTCATCGCCAGAACCAGTCCGGCGGCGCAAAAAAGAAAGGTCATGTGCGGATTACGCTTGGCGTCGCCGAACGGATTGATCCAAGCCGCGCGCGCCCGCGTAGTCAGAGCGCCGCCATCTTTTCACCCGCGAGACCGCGATGGACTCCTTGCCGCCCCCTTGCACGATCCGTCAAAGAATCGCGGTCATCGGCGCCGGCGTATCCGGCCTGTCCTGCGCCTGGGTCCTGTCGCGCCATCACGACGTCGTTCTCTACGAGGCCGAGCAAAGGCTTGGCGGCCACGCCAATACAAGGACGATCGACGCCGGCGGCCGCGACATCTCGGTGGATACGGGCTTCATCGTGTACAACGAGCCGACCTATCCCAATCTCTCCGCGCTTTTCGCCCATATCGGCGTCGAAAGCGTCCCGACCGACATGTCCTTTTCGGTTTCGCTCGATCGTGGCGCCTATGAATATGCCGGCAAAGGCCTGCGCGGCCTGTTCGCCCAGCCCCGGAACGCCTTCAGGAGCCGGTTCTGGTCGATGATCGGCGACCTTCTGCGCTTTTATCGCGAGGCGCCGCGCGACCTTCCGCAAATGGGCGACATCAGCCTCGACGCCTATCTGGCCCGTGGCCGTTATGGCGAGGCTTTCATCCGCGATCATCTTTATCCGATGGCCGCCGCGATCTGGTCAACCCCGGCGGCGGAGGTCGGCGCTTTTCCCGCCGCCTCCTTCATCCGCTTCTGCGACAACCACGGCCTGCTGAAGCTCGCCCGGCGACCGGTCTGGCGCACGTTGCGCGGCGGTTCGCGCCAATATATCGAGAAACTTGCGGAGGGAATCGGCGAAATTCGCCTCGGCGCAGCGGTAATGCGCGTCGCGCGCCGGCCCTACGGGGTCGAGGTGCGCGACGCACGGGGCGGGATGGAGCGTTTTGACGCCATCGTGATCGCCGCTCACGCCGACACGGCGCTGGCCATGCTTGAGACGCCGAGCCTCGCGGAGCGTGAAATCCTCGGCGCCTTCCGCTATTCCGGCAATATCGCCTTCCTTCATTCCGATCCGAGCCTGATGCCCCGCCGCAGAGCGGCCTGGGCGAGCTGGAACTATCTGGCGGAGAGCGGCGGGCCGCGCGGCCTCGCCGTGACCTATTGGATGAACCGCCTTCAGCCTCTGGGCGCCCAGCCGCAACTTTTCGTGACCCTCAACCCGTCCGCGCCGCCGCGCGAGAATGCGATATTTGCGCGCGACGCCTATCGCCATCCGCAATTCGATCTCGCCGCCCTGGATGCGCAACGCAGACTCTGGTCCCTTCAGGGCGCGGACCGCATCTGGTTCTGCGGCGCCTATTTTGGCGCGGGCTTCCATGAGGACGGATTGCAGGCGGGCCTTGCCGTCGCCGAACAGCTTGGGGGCCATCGGCGCCCCTGGGTCGCGCCCAACGAAAACGGCCGGATCGTTCTCGAGCCGGCGCCGCGCGCCTCGGAGAAGGTCGAATGAGCGAGGCTGGCGCGCTCTATAACGGCGTGGTCGCGCATTTTCGCCGCCGTCCACGCGAGCACAGGCTCGCCTATCGCATTTTTTCGGTCCTGCTCGATCTCGACCGCCTGGACGAGAGCGCCCGCGGCCTGCGGCTTTTCTCCATCGACCGTTTCAACCTGTTTTCCTTCCACCCCCGCGATCGCGGCGACGGCTCGGCCCGGCCGTTGCGCCGGCAGGTCGACGAGGCGCTCACCCGCGCCGGCGTCGATCTGGCCGGAGGGCGCGTGCTTCTGCTCACCATGCCGCGACTGCTCGGCTTCGCCTTCAATCCGCTCAGCGTCTATTATTGCTTCGCCGCCGATGGCGCGCTGGCCGCGATGATCTGGGAAGTGGACAATACCTTCGGCCAGCGTCACGCCTATCTGATTCCCGTCGCGCGCGACGGCGCCGCCGAGTGGAGCCAATCCTGCGCCAAGGGCTTCTATGTCTCGCCCTTTATGGACATGGCGCTGAATTACCGCTTCCGTTTCAATCGTCCCGACGATCTGCTGCGTCTGGCCATCGACGTCTCCGATGGGCATGGGATTCTGCTGACCGCCCGCTACAACGCCCGCCGCGCGCCGCTCGCCGACGCGGCGCTGCTGCGGCTGTTCTTCGCCACGCCGGCGCTGCCCGCGCGGGTGCTCGGCGGGATCCATTGGGAGGCGCTGAAACTCTGGCGAAAGGGAATCGGCCTGCGCCGCCGGCCGCCGCCGCCGCAAGATCCCATCACCGTCGTTTCCGCCCCGGACATGAGCAAAGCCCGATGAAATCTCAAACCCTCGTCTTGACCGGACAGAAAAAGGCAAATCTTTTTGTTCATCCCCTGGCCTTGGCGCTGCGGCCCTGGCTGGATCGTATCGCTCATGGCGCCTTGAGCCTGCGCCTGCCGTCCGGCGACCTTTTCGAGGCGCGTGGCGGGCTGGGACCGGAGGCGAGCCTCACGCTGCACGACTGGAGCGCCTTGCGCCGCCTGCTGTTACAAGGCGGAATCGGCTTCGCCCAAGGCTTTGTCGCCGGCGAATGGACGACGCCCGACCTTGTCGCGCTGCTGCGCTTCGGCGCCCTCAACGCGCCTGCGCTCGCGGGACTTTCCGGCAATCCGGCGCATCGGCTCTTCAATCGCGCGCGTCACCGGCTGCGCGGCAATACGCGGCGCGGCAGCCGCCGCAACATCGTCAGCCACTACGATCTCGGCAACGACTTTTTCTCGCTCTGGCTCGACCCGACCCTGCTCTATTCCTCGGCTTGGTTCGAGGACGGCGCCGAGACGCTCGAACAGGCGCAGGAAGACAGGCTCGCGCGCATGGTCGCGCTGCTGGACTTGCGCGGCGGCGAAAGAATCCTCGAAATCGGCTGTGGCTGGGGCGCGCTGGCCTTGCGTCTCGCCCGGTCGGGCGCGGGCGCCGTCACCGGTCTGACCCTGTCGTCCGCCCAACTCGCCTTCGCGCAAAGGCGCTGCGCCGGAGCGCGGGTCGATCTGCGGCTTCAGGACTATCGGGACGTTGCCGGCACGTTCGACCGGGTCGTCTCGATCGAAATGATCGAGGCGGTGGGCGAGGCCTATTGGCCAGCCTATTTCGGCAAAATCGCGCAGGTGTTGCGTCCCGGCGGAACCGCCTTGATTCAGGCCATCACCATCGACGAAAGGCGTTTCCGCGCCTATCGCGTTCAGCCCGATTTCATTCAGCGCCACATTTTTCCCGGCGGCTTTCTGCCGACCAGAACGGCGATCGCCGAACAGGCGGCCCGGGCTGGCTTGGAACTTATCCGCGCCGAGCCTTTCGGCGGCTCCTACGCCCGCACCCTGGCCGAATGGCGGGCGCGTTTCGAGGCGCGTCGGTCCGAAATCGCCGCGCTTGGTTTCGACGAAAAATTCCGGCGTCTGTGGACCTATTACCTTTGCTATTGCGAGGCGGGGTTCCGCGAAGGAGTCACCGATGTCGGCTTCTATCTGCTGCAAAAACCGGGAATCTGACCATGAAAGCGCTCGCGGTCGTCGCCGCAACCCTGATCGGCTTCGTAGGCGTCGATTTTCTCTGGCTCAGCCGCATGGCGGGGGCTTTTTACCGACCCGCGATGGGCGGGCTGGCGATGGATGGAGTCCGTCCCGTTCCGGCGATCATAT
>JAKANG010000183.1 GCA_021812505.1 Pseudomonadota bacterium | reverse complement strand
ATCACGGACATGACCGGCGCGCCGTGGAGGGCGACGAAGACCGCCATGGCCGCGAGGCCGAGGCCGGCGGCGAAGAACAGCCTTTGCGCGGCGGCGAGGAAATCCCCGCGCTTCCACGCCAGCAGTTGGCCGACCGGCGCGAGCAGGAAAATCGGCGCGAACAAGGGCCCGAAAGTCAGGTTGAAGAAGGGAGCGCCGACCGAAATCTTGTCGCCGTTGATCGATTCGAGCGCCAGAGGATAGAGCGTGCCGACGAGAACCGCGGCGCAGGCCGCGGTGAGCAGCAGATTGTTGACGACAAGAGCGCCCTCGCGCGAGATCGGCGCGAACAGGCCGCCCTGCTTGAGCGAGGAGGCGCGCAGCATGAACAGGAACAGCGCGCCGCCGATGAACATCACCAGAATGGCGAGGATGAACAGGCCGCGGGTCGGGTCGCTGGCGAAGGAATGGACCGAGGTCAGCACGCCCGAACGCACCAGGAAGGTCCCGAGCAGCGACAGCGAGAAGGTGACGATGGCCAGAAAGATCGTCCAGACCTTCAGCGCCTCGCGCTTTTCCATCACCGCTGCGGAATGGAGCAGGGCGGTGCCGGCGAGCCATGGCATCAGCGAGGCGTTCTCGACCGGGTCCCAGAACCAGAATCCGCCCCAGCCCAGCGTGTAATAGGCCCAGTAGGAGCCCATGGCGATGCCGAGCGTCAGAAAGCACCAGGCCGCGAGCGTCCAGGGCCGGATGAAGCGGGCGAAGGCTGCGTCGAGCCGGCCGCCGATCAGCGCCGCCGCCGCCAGCGAGAAGACGATCGAGAAGCCGACATAGCCGAGATAGAGCAGGGGCGGATGGATGGCGAGACCGGGATCCTGCAGGATCGGGTTGAGGTCATTGCCATCGATCGGCGCCGGGACCATGCGCGCGAAAGGATTGGAGGTCAGCAGGATGAAGGCCAGGAAGGCGGCGCCGAGCACGCCCTGGACCGATAGAGCGTCGGCGAGCAGGCGCGGCGGGATGGCGCGGGAAAAGGCCGCCATCGCCGCGCCGCAGGCGGTGAGGATGAGGACCCACAGCATCATCGAGCCCTCGTGGTTCCCCCAGACGCCGGAAATCTTGTAGATCAGCGGCTTGGCCGAGGCGGAATTCTCGACCACATTGACCAGCGAGAAGTCGGAGACGACATGGGCGTAGGTCAGCGCCGCATAGGACAGGGCGACAAAGGCGAATTGGGTCATGGCCGCCGGACGCGCGACCGCCATCAGCCGGGCGTCATGGGTCCGCGCTCCCCAGAACGGCAGGATCGCCTGCATCAGCGACAAAGCCAGCGCCAGCGCCAGCGCGTAATGTCCGACTTCGTCGATCATCAATAGGAGGCTCCCGTCTGTTCGTTGGGCTGGCTGCTCGCTTGGCCGTTCATTTGACCGCTGGGGCCGGCCCATTTGCCCTGTTTCTTCAGGGCGTCCACCACTTCGCGCGGCATATAGCGCTCGTCGTGCTTGGCGAGGACGGAATCGGCCTGGAACACGCCGTTCCTGTCGAGCGCGCCCTCGGCGACCACGCCCTGGCCCTCGCGGAACAGGTCCGGCAGCAGGCCGGTGTAAGCGACCGGCACGTTGTCCTTGCCGTCGGTGACCTTGAATGTGACGCTCTTGCCCGCGAGATGGACCAGACTGCCGTTTTCCACCAGCCCGCCGATGCGCAGGCGCACGCCGGGGCCGACATGCTTCTCGATCATTTCGGTCGGGCCATAGAAGAAGACGATATTGTCGCGCAGGGCGAACAGCACCAGGCCCAAGGCGACGCCGAGCACGCCGACGGCGGAGCCGATCAGGGTCAATCGTTTCTGCTTGCGCGTCATGGCGTCCGCAATCCCATGTCCTTGGCCGAGGCGACGAGTTTCTCCCGCGCCGACGCGTCGCCGGCGAGCGCCTTCAGCGCCTGATCGTATGAATTCTGCGCCTTGTCCGCTTCATTCAACACCTTATAGGCGCGAATGAGGCGAAGCCAGTCGTCGACGTCGCCGCCCTGGGCGGCGAGGCGCCGGGCGAGGCGCTCGACCATCATGCGGATCATCTTCTGCTGCGCCTCGGGCGCGGCGGAAGCGATGGCCGCCGCCTGGCCCGAAGCCGGCGCGCCTTCCGCGCCGCCTGGCTCCATGGGCGCGTCGAGCAGCGCGAGCTTTGCCTTGACTTCCTGCTGCGCGGCCGCATCCCCCTGCAGATCGGGCAGCAATTCGCTCCAGATCTTGCGCGCTGCGCCCTTGTCTCCGTTCTGCGCCGCCGCGAGGCCGAGATAGAAACGCGCGCCGGGATTTTTAGGGTCGAGAGTCAGCGCCCGATGCAATTGCGCCTCGGCGTCCGGCGTGAAGGTCCCGTCGCTGGCGTAAGCCAGGGCTTCGGCGTAGTCGACGAGATTTTGTGGCGTCTCGCCGCGCAACGCGATGATTTTCTTCCTGGCGTTCACGGCGTCGTCGAAGCGGCCCATGCGCAAGTAAACCGGCGCCATCAACTCCAGCGCGCGGGCGTCGTTGGGGTGGGCCTTGATATGGGCCTCCATCCGCGCGACCACCGCGGCGAAATCCTGCTGCGCCGGCGGGGCTTTCATCCGCGCTTCCAGCGGCATGTCCGGCAGGTCGGGATGGCCGATTCTCTGGTAAAGCCCAAGCCCCAGCGCCGGGATCGCGACGAGGGCGAGACCCGCGGCGATCCTGCGCGCCTTCGGGGAGGAGTTGACCGCGGCCTCTTCCGGCGCGACGGCGAGCAGCCGGCGCCCGGCCAGGGCCTTGGCCGCTTCGGCCTGTTCCTTGTCCAGCCCGCCGCGCTCGACCTCGGCGTCGATCTCTGCGATCTGATCGCGATAGAAGGCGACATCGGCCGCGTCTTCGCGCGCCTTGGGCGCAGGACGTGAGAGCGGCCAGAGAACGGAAAGGACGGCGGCCCCGGTCAGGAGCGCGAAGACAAACCAGATCATGCCGGCTGCTTTATCTTTTTCCTCAGCCAAATGAAAGGGCTGTCGCGCCCGCTTGGCGCGCCGGGCGTGATCTGCGTCAAGTTGCGGCGACAAAAAGCAAGTCACCCTTGCGGGACATGGCCGTCCGCATAAGAGATCAGCCTTCGGGGGACGAACAGAATCAGCGGCAGGATCATGGCGTAGACGGCGGTGATCATGGCGACGCAGACGGCGAAGCCGCCGAAAGCCTGGTAGACGCTGGTTCCGAGCACGTCGCCGAAGCGCGAGGCGACATAATAGAGCCCGCTCGACAGCATCAGGGTCGTCCCCTGCAGGCCGGGCGGGCAGGAGCGGATCAGCAGGTCGATATAGGCCGCCGTGGCGACGCCGCCCATCAGCCCCATGGGCGCGGCGGCGAGCAGGGCGCCCTGCGCGTCATGGACGAAGAGCAGCGGCGTGAATTGAGGAATGGCGGCCAAGGTCCCCCAGACCAGCAGGTTCTTGAGCGCGATGCGCCGGCACAGCAAGGCATAGAGCAGGAAAGGGGGGAGGAAGGAGGCGGCGAAAATGGCGTTCCATGCCCCCCAGGCGCTGTCCGGCGCATGGAGGGCGTTCTGCAGGTAATATTGCAGCGGAGTCTGTGCCCCGGGAGCGAAATTCCAGAACAGCCAGATCGCCAGCGCGGGGTAAATCGGACGGTGGCGCAGCAGCCGTTTGAGATCGTCGAATACCCGCGTCGGTTCCGGCCGCTCCTCGGCGAGATTGTCGAACACCGCCCTCGGCCGCAGAAAGCCGTAAAGGGCGATCGCGGAAAGTATCGCCGCGCCGCCGAGAAAGAGTAGCCGCGCCGCCTCGTTCAGACCCAAGGCCTCCAGCCGGTCGCTGACCCAGCCCCCGGCGAGGAAGGCCGCGACGCCGGGCAAGGCCACGAAACTGTTCCACAGGGCGCTGATGCGTCCGGACATGGCGTGCTGCTGGCCCAGCGACGAGGCGAGGCCGTTCATGGCGCTGCTGAGCATGAGAAAGGCGCAGGTGAGCAGCGGCAGCGCGATCAGCAGGCGGCGGGGCGAAACCGGCAGAAGAGCGAAGACCAGATAGAGCGACGCGCCGAAAAGTCCGAAAAGGACGAGAAAGCCGCGGTCCTTCATGCCGAAAGGGCTGAACCTGTCGCGCAGGAATCCGAAAAAGCCGGCAAAATAGAGCGGAAGCGCTATAACCATGCGAAAGCGCGCCATGTCCTGCGGCGCGAGATGCAATTTGTTCTTCAGCATGAAGCTGATCGAGACATCCATCAGCCCGCCGTTGGGATCGCCGAAAGCGAGCAGAAAGACCAGGGCGCCAAGATACAGGAAAATTTTTTTACGCTCGGCGGGCGCGAGCAGGATGATTTTCGTGGCCGTCTCGATGGCAGGGCCCTCCCGGGAAAGTTCGACGCTCGGCGATTTTATCAAGCGGAAATCTGGCTTCTGTCCATGCCTTTTCGCCGATTGCCCCGCCCCTTTCGGGGAGGGAGCGGGTCCGTTCCAATCGCAACATCGTCATCCGCATCCCGTCGCGCTAATCTGCATGAAGAATCGCTGTCGAAAAGGCGAAGTCATGTCCGATCCGCAGAACGTCCCCGGGAAAATCCTCGTCGGCAAGGCCGAGGATTACATCTATCTGCTGCTGCGCTATGGCAACCGCCACGGGCTCGTCGCCGGCGCGACCGGCACGGGCAAGACCGTGACCCTGCAAAAACTCGCCGAAGGTTTTTGCGCCGCCGGAACTAACGTCCTCGCCGCCGACGTCAAGGGCGATCTTTCAGGGATCGCCATGCCCGGCGACGGCGCCAAGCCTTTCGTCGCCCGCGCGGAAGAGATCGGACTGACCTACGAGCCGGACCAGTTCCGCTGCGTGTTCTGGGACGTTTTCGGCGAAAAGGGCC
>JAKANG010000182.1 GCA_021812505.1 Pseudomonadota bacterium | reverse complement strand
TTCATCATATTGCACATAAGCGCCGCAGTATGGGCTGACAGAACGGCGAAATGGGATTAAGTGCTTCCAGATGAAAGCCGCCGCCGGATTCGCCCTCCTGCTGGGACTGACCCTGTTCGCCGCCCTCACGCTCTATGAGGGCGCGGGCGATGTCGCGCGCGCCGTCTCTTCGGTCGGCTTCGGCGTGCTGTGGGTCGTGGTCCTCCGCCTCGCCCAGACTTTTCTGGCGTCTTTCGCCTGGCGCGCCCTGCTGCCGCGCTCGCGCCCGCGTCCCTGGCTGACGGCGCGGCTGCGCTGGGTGCGCGAATCGATCAACAATCTGCTTCCCGTCGCGCAGATCGGCGGGGAGGTGGTTGGCGCGCGCCTGCTGCGCAAGCATGGCGTCGCGGGCGGCGCCGCCGCCGCCAGCGTGATTGGCGATCTGCTGGCGCTGACCGTGACCCAGGTCGTTTTCACTTTGCTCGGCGTCTTTTTCCTGGTGGATCACCACGTCAACGCCGATCTGACCTTCGGCATCGTCGCCGGTCTGGTCCTCATGGCGCCGGCGCTCGCCGGCTTCTGGCTGGCGCCGCGCCTGCTCGCCATGGGCTGGCTCGACCGGCTCGCCGCCTTTGTCGAGCAGCGCGCCGGCTGGGCGACGGTGAGCGGCCTGCCGGCCTTGCGCGCTGCCTTCGACGGCATGCTGCGCCGGCGTTCCGGCCTGACCCTGTCGCTTGCGCTCCATCTCGGCGCCTGGTTCCTCGGCGTGCTCGAAATCTGGCTGGCGCTTTACCTTCTCGGCGATCCGCGCTCCTATGGCGCCGCTCTGGCCATCGAAAGCCTCGGCCATGCGGTGCGCGCGGCGGGTTTCCTCATTCCCGGCGCCTGGGGGGTGCAGGAGGGCGGCTATATCGCGCTCTGCGCCGCGTTCGGCATCGGTTCGCCCACGGCCATCGCTTTGTCGCTTATCAAGCGCATACCGGATTTCGTCCTCGGCGCGCCGGGCCTGTGGCTGTGGCGGCGCATGGAGGATTCCAGCCTGCGCGACATCTTTTTTCGCGAGAGATTCTCGCCCCGGGAGGAGCCCCATGGTCTTTGATCGCCGGATGGTTCTGGCCGCCCTCGCGGTCCTGCCCGCCTTCTCCATGGCGCGCGCGGACGATTCCGCCGACGCGGTCGCCGCCGTCAAGCAATTCCAGGACGGCCAGCTCGGAATCATCCAGAAACTCGGCCAGATGAACGTCAAGCAGCGCTACGACGCGCTGCGGCCGGCGATCGGGGCGACCTTCGATCTGCCCGGAATGGCGCGCATGGTCTATGGCGCTGGCTGGGACTCTCTTGGCGACGGCCAGAAGTCGGAATGGGCCGAAGCCTTGGCCGATTACATCGCCGCGTCCTACGCCGCCCATCTCGAAGGCTTCAACGGCAAGGGGTTCGAGCGCGACGACAAGACGGTCGCGCGCGGCGGCGATCTGGTGGTGACCTCACGGATCGTTCTCGACAAGGGGCCGCCGATGGCGGTCGACTATGTCGCGCGCAAGACGCCCGGGGGCTGGAAGATCGCCGACATTCTCGCGGAAGGCTCGATCAGCGAGCTGGCGCAATGGCGCCGCGCGCTGCGTGGCTTGAGCCAGGACGGCTTCGCCGTCTCCCTGAAGGCGCTGCGCGAGCGCACGCGAAATTACCTGACGCCCTGATCGACAGGCAAGGACGATGGACGGTTCCTGGTTCGGCGCGATGTCAAATGGGATCGGCGCGGCGGCTGTCGCGGCGGTGCTGGCCGCGATCGCCTGCGCCGCGGTCCTCTATACACTTCTTGCCTTGTTCAGCCTGAGACGCTTCGCGCCCCCCGTCGCCGCCGCGCCGGCCGAGACGCTTGGCGTGACCATACTTAAACCTCTTTATGGCGCTGAAACAGGTCTTTACGAACACTTGCTCAGCTTTTGCCGCCAGAATTACGCAGGGCCGGTGCAGATCATTTTCGGCGTCCACCATCACGACGACGCCGCAGCGGCGGTCGCGCGGCGCATCGTCGCGCTGGCCGGCGCGGGCAAGATCGAAGGCGCGCCGGCCAAGTTCAGCGTGGAGCTGATGGTCGACGCCACGGTCCATGGGTCCAATGGCAAGGTCTCCAATCTCATCAATCTATCGCGCCGCATCGATCACCCCTTTGTGGTGCTGGCCGATAGCGACATTTCGGTCGAGCCGGATTATCTCGTCCGGCTGGCGGCGGCGATCGAACGCCCCGATGTCGGGCTCGTCACCTGCCTTTATCGCGGAAAGCCGCTCGCCGGCTTCTGGTCTCGGCTCGGCGCCATGGGGGTGGATTACGGATTTCTGCCCAATGTCCTGACCGGCATGGCGCTCAACATGGCCCAGCCCTGCGTCGGCGCGACCATCGCCTTGCGCCGCGACACGCTCGAAACCATCGGCGGCTTCGAGCGGATCAAGGATCAGCTCGCCGACGATTACATGCTCGGCGAGGCGGTGCGCGAACTGGGCTTGGACATCGCGGTCGCTGATTTCGTTGTCGGCCACGCGCATTCCGAGCGCGGTTTTGGCGAAGTTTGGCGGCGCGACCTGCGCTGGGCGCGCACCATCCAATCGCTCGATCCCCTGGGCCATATCGGCTCGGCGGTGACCTTTCCGGTGGCCTGGGCCCTGTTGGCCGTGCTGGTGAGCGGCTTTGCGCCGGCGATGGTCGCGCTCGCCGGGGCCGCCGTACTCGCCCGGATGATCCTGCAGTTCGAAATCGACGGGCGCTTCCCCGGCCACGATCATGCGCTCTGGCTCGGTCCGGTGCGCGACCTGTTCAGCTTCGCGGTTTTCATCGCCAGTTTCCTGCCCGGCCAGATCCACTGGCGTGGGCGCGACTATGCGCTCACCGAAAACGGCGGCATGGCGCCGGTGGACGTGGAGGACGTGGAAGTCGAGGTCGCGTGACGACGCACGCCGTCCCTTCGGATTTTTAACGCGGAGGGCGGCTGGCTCCGCCGCCGACATCGCAGAGCGCTTACAAACTGCTCGGCCAGACGGACACCGGCGCTCGCCGCGCAAACGCCGTGCTGCGAATCGACCTGGCCATCTCACAGGCTAGACCAGCGAATCCCCCGAAAAACAGATCAGGAAATCGCAAACCGAATCGCTCACAAAGGGGGAACACGCGATAAGGAGGGATATTTTCCCCCAAATCAGCTTTGACTTCCTGGCCAGCGCTCTCCAGGCGGCCAATGGCAACATGACCGCATGCGGCACGGAGGGGTCCAAAAAGGCGACTTTCCGAATGTAGGAATCGACGCGCCAAACGGCGCGGGTTCCCGCCGGAAACAGCGTGTGATCGCCCGGACGAAGTTTATGCTCGACGCCCTGGGCGTCGCGCACGACGGCCGCCCCCTCGAGCACGAAAATCGATTCGTGCGCGTCATAGTGCCAATTAAATACGCCCGTCGTGCAATCCCATAGAATAGAAGAAGGGCCGCCACGTTGCGCCTGCGAAAGAAGACAATTTCGCGCGACAGGGGCCCCGTCTATAATCCAGTCGGCCTGAATCGGCGCCAACTCCATTTGGGCCTTATCGCCATTGAAATAAAAGATTTTATCCGTTGCGGCCATCGTCGCCTCCTCCATTGTCGTCGGCGGTAGGACTATAATCGTCGCGTTACACTCTATCGCGCAACCGGTCGCGGCGGATCAGTCAAATGATGGATGGATTATGGCTTTTTCGGCGCTCCGCGGCATTGATGTTCAGGCAGGCGTTCACCTCTCCAGATAGAGCTTCCCGCCCTTTTCCAGAAATTCGGCGCTCTTGTCCGCCATGCCTTTTTCGGCCAGCGCCGCTGCTTCCACACGCAGATCCTGCGTGATCTTCATCGAGCAGAACTTCGGTCCGCACATCGAGCAGAAATGCGCGACCTTGTGCGCCTCCTTGGGCAGGGTCTCGTCGTGGAATTTCAAGGCGGTCTCTGGATCGAGGCCGATGTGGAACTGGTCCTGCCAGCGGAAATCGAAACGCGCCCGGCTCATGGCGTCGTCGCGCAGGCGGGCGCCGGGATGGCCCTTGGCGAGATCGGCGGCGTGGGCGGCGATGCGATAGGTGATGACGCCGGTCTTGACGTCGTCGCGGTCGGGCAGGCCGAGATGCTCTTTCGGCGTGACATAGCACAGCATGGCGGTGCCGAACCAGCCGATCATCGCCGCGCCGATCGCCGAGGTGATGTGGTCGTAGCCCGGCGCGATGTCGGTGGTGAGCGGCCCGAGCGTATAGAAGGGCGCCTCGCCGCATTCGCGCAACTGCTTGTCCATGTTCTCCTTGATCTTGTGCATCGGCACATGGCCGGGGCCCTCGATCATCACCTGGCAGCCCTTGTCCCAGGCGATTTTCGTCAGCTCGCCCAGCGTCTCCAGTTCGGCGAACTGGGCGGCGTCGTTGGCGTCGGCGATCGAGCCGGGACGCAGGCCGTCGCCGAGCGAGAAGGAGACGTCATATTTGCGCATGACGTCGCAAATCTCGTCGAAACGCTCATAGAGGAAGCTTTCTCTATGTTTCGACAGGCACCAGCGGGCCATGATCGAGCCGCCGCGCGAGACGATGCCGGTGACCCGGTTCGCGGTCAGCGGCACATAGCCGAGACGAACGCCGGCGTGGATGGTGAAATAATCGACGCCCTGTTCGGCCTGCTCGATCAAAGTGTCCTTGAACACCTCCCAGTCGAGTTTCAGAGCGTCGCCGCCAACCTTTTCCAGCGCCTGATAGATCGGCACGGTGCCGATCGGAACCGGCGAGTTGCGCAGGATCCAGTCGCGGATATTGTGGATGTTGCGGCCCGTGGAAAGGTCCATCACCGTGTCCGCGCCCCAGCGGATCGACCACACCATCTTCTCCACTTCCTCGGCGAC
>JAKANG010000181.1 GCA_021812505.1 Pseudomonadota bacterium | reverse complement strand
ATCTGTTGGTGCGCAATTCCTGGCGCGCCGATCTCGCGCAAATTCTCGCGGAGCTCGAGCATGACGAGCGCATTTGACGCCCGCGCCGGGGAATGGCTCGCCCGCGCTCGTGAAAGCCTCGACAAGGCGAAGCTGGGGCCGCGCGCCGACGAGATCGGCCGCGTCGAGCAGATCGGCGACGGCGTCGCCCGGATTTCCGGCCTGCCCAGCCTTCAGCTCGACGAGATCATGCAATTCGACAAGGGCGCGCTCGGCTTCGCCCATTCACTGGACGAAAATTGGGTCAATTGCGTGCTGGTCGATCCCGCCGAGAATATCGAGGCCGGCGACAGTGTGCGCGGCTCCGGCGACGTGCTGCGCGCCCCCGTCGGCCCTGGCCTGCTTGGACGGGTGATCGACCCGTTCGGGCGTCCGCTCGACGGCGGCGCGCCGATTGAGCCGGAACGCCATGACCCGATCGACCGTCCCGCGCCGCCGATCATCGATCGCGATTTCGTCACCCAGCCGGCCGAGACCGGCGTTCTGATCGTCGACGCTTTGTTCGCCCTCGGACGCGGCCAGCGCGAACTGATCATCGGCGATCGCGCCATCGGCAAGACCACGCTGGCGATCGACGCCATCATCAGCCAGAAAAACAGCGACATGATCTGCGTCTATGTCGCGATCGGGCAGAAAAGCTCCAGCGTGCGCCGCGCCATCGACGCCATTTTCGCGCGTGGCGCGCCCGAGCGCTGCATCGTCGTCGTCGCGGGAAGCGCCTCGCCGCCCGGCCTGCAATGGATTGCGCCATTCGCCGCCTTCACGATGGCCGAATATTTTCGCGACCGCGGCCAGCACGCTCTGGTGGTGATCGACGACCTCACCAAACACGCCGCCTGCCATCGCGAGATCGCGCTTCTCACCCGTCAGCCGCCGGGCCGCGAGGCCTATCCCGGCGACATCTTCCATGTCCACGCCCGGTTGCTCGAGCGTTCGGCGAAGCTTTCGCAAGCAAAAGGGGGCGGCTCCCTCACCGCCTTGCCGATCGCCGAGACCGATGCGGGAAATCTGAGCGCCTATATCCCGACCAATCTGATTTCGATCACCGACGGCCAGATCGTGCTCGACGCGCGCCTGTTCCACGAGGGCCAGAAACCCGCCGTCGATGTCGGCGTCAGCGTCAGTCGCGTCGGCGGCAAGACCCAGGCCCGCGCCCTGCGCGAGGCCGCCGCCTCGCTGCGTCTCGACTACGCGCAGTTCCTCGAACTGGAAATGTTCACCCGGTTCGGCGGCATGCCGGACAGCCGCGTGCGCGCGCAGCTCGCTCGCGGCGCGCGCATCCGCGCGATCTTCAACCAGACGCGGCACGAGCCCCTGCGGCTCGCCGAGGAAGTCGGGCTGATCGCCGCCCTGCAATCCGGTTTGCTGGACGCGCTTCCCCTGGAGAAGCTGCCGGCCTTTCGCGCGAGCTTGCGGGACGCGCTCGATCGCGACGCCGCCAGGGCGGTCGCGCAACTGGAGAGCGCCGGCGCCCTCGACGGACCCTTGGCCGAGGAGTTCAAGGCGGCGCTCGCCCATCACGCGCAAGTCGTGGCCGCTGAGCCGAAGGGGGCGCTATGAGCGAACGCCTTGCCGACGTCAGGGCGCGCATCGCGGGCGTCGAGCAACTCGGCTCGGTCGTCAACGCCATGCGCGGCATTGCGGCGGCGCGGGCGCAGGCGGCGCGCAACCGGCTCGCCGCCGTGGACGCCTACGCCCAAACCATCGTGTCGGCGATCGGCCGCGCGTTGCCGCTGACGGCGCATGCGTCCGCCGCCGCGCGGCGCGAGGGGCGGCGCGGGCTGGTCGCATTCGGGGCGGAGCAGGGTTTCGCCGGCGGTTTCAGCGAAAGGGTCTTCGACGCGCTCGGCGCCGATCTCGCGGCTTGCGAGCTTTTCCTCGTCGGCGCCCGCGCCGCCGTCATCGCCGGGCAACGCGACATTCAGCCGTTCTGGACCGGCGCCATGCCATCCCATTCCGACGCGGCGCCCAAATTCGCTGATCGCATCGCGCAAAAGATCTTCGAGCGGATCGCGGTCGAAGAAATCGTCCGCCTCGACATGGCCTTCGTGTCCTGGCGGGCGGGCCGCGGCTTCACGGTCGAGCGCGCGCGCCTTTTTCCGCTCGATCCGAGCCTTTTTCCGCGCGCGGCCGAGCGCATCGCGCCGCTGATCCATCTCGACGCCGACGCGCTGCTGAGCGACCTCGCCGGCGAATATCTCCATGCGGAAGTGTGCCGGGCCATCCTTCATTCCTTTGCGGCCGAGAATCAGGCCCGAGTCGAGGCCATGGCGTCGACCCGCCGACAAGTGGACAGAATGCTGGCATCCCTGCGCGCCGACGAACGGCGCGTCCGGCAGGAGGAAATCACCGACGAAATCATCGAACTCGCCGCCGGCCAGATCCTGCCGCGATAGGCTGTCCGACGGCATCGAGAGTTCTTTCCGGTCGCGGAAACCGTCCCTGCCGAATCGCCGAGCGACGCTTTGCCCCAAAACGGTGGGTCTTGTCTCGCGCCTCGCGCCGCGATACCAAATCCTGAAGCGCTTTTTTTTGCGGCGATTGGCAGACGATGGGTGGGATGGACAGCGCCTTGCGGCGCCTGAATGTCGAGGAGCCGGTGTCGCGGCTGGCGATCCTTTCGACCAAATTCGCCAAATCCGCCGTGCTGCTCGCCGCCGTCGCTCTGGTTGCGGCCCATGCCCACGGGGCGTTGGCGCGCTTTTTTGCGGTTCTGACCTTCCGGCCAAATTCCGCGCCCGACCCCGTAGTCGGCTTGTTGATCTTTCTCGCGGCGCTCGCGCTCGCGGGCGTCGCAATCCTCCTCGCGCTCGGCGCCGCGGCCTCGATGTGGATCAAGGGCCGGCGCGGCGTCGGGCGGATCATCGCCACACTGGCTCTGGTCAGCCTGTTTCTTCCCTATCCGGCCTGGCTTGTTTATTCGGCCGGGAGCCCGGCCTGGCTCGCGGATATTTCCACCGATCTTGACGATCCGCCCGATTTCCTGACTACGCCCGACGCCTTGGCCGGGCGCGGCGGATGGACGCCGGCGCCGCTCGATCCGGCGCGGCGGCAGCAGCAGGCGGACGCCTATCCCGACGTCAAGACGATCTCGCTCGACATGGAAATGGACGAGGCCTTCCGCGCGACGCAGGAGGCCCTGCGGCAGCTGGGCTGGAAGATCGTCGCCGAAATCCAGCCAGGCGGCCCGAACCGGCCCGAAGGCCATATCGAAGCGCTCACTTTTTCGCCGGCTCTCCATCTGCCGGTTGCGATCGCGATTCGCCTCCGGCCCGGCGAGGATGAAACAAGGGTCGATGTCCGCACGGCGATCCGCTATCTGCCCGACGACCTCGGCGCTGGCGCGACTTTGATCGGCAAGCTCGGCGACAAGCTGTCCGACGAGGACGACGCCAATTGATCAGGGGGAAGCGAAACGACCGTCGAGTCGAGGCGCGCCGTCGGTCCTGACCAGCCCGCGCGCGCAAAGATCCTCGAGATGGGCGAAGGTGGAAAGCGCAGCCGCCCCCTTGAGGCGCGGATCGAGCTTTTCATAGACCTTTTCGACAATCTCTGGCGCCTGCAAGGGACCGGCCGCCAGCGCGGCGAGGATGGACTTTTCCCGTGCGCGGCGATGGTGGAGCAAGGCGCGCAGGAAGCGCTGCGGCTGGCTGACCGGCCCGCCATGGCCGGGCCAGTAGACGTCGTGGTCGAAGGCGCGGAGCTTTTCCAGCGAGTCCATGTAAAGCCGCATGGCGCCGTCGGGCGGGGCGACGATCGAGGTCGACCAGCCCATGATGTGGTCGCCGGTGAACAGCGCCTTTTCCTCGACCAGCTCGAAACAGACGTGATTCATCGTATGGCCCGGCGTCGCCACGGCGCGCAGCGAGAAGCCGGCGCCGCGCCAGACCTCGCCGTCAGCGAGCAGGCGATCGGGGCGGTAGTCGAGGTCGTTGGAGGCGTCGAGCTTGTTGATCTCGCCGAGCGCCATGTCGCGCGCGGGGCGATGCGGCGCGCAGCCGACGATTTCCGCGCCGGTCGCCTGTTGCAGCAGGCGGGCGGCGGGCGAATGGTCGCGATGGGTGTGGGTGACGAAGACCGCCGCCACCTTCTCGCCTTTCAGGCCGTCGAGCAGGGCCTGGACATGATCGGGGATTTCGGGGCCGGGGTCGATGATCGCGACATCGCCCGCGCCGACGATGTAAGCGCAGGTGCCGGTGAAGGTGAAAGGGCCCGGATTCGGCGCGACGATGCGCCGGACCAGAGGCGAGATGCGGATCATCCGGCCGGCGGGGGCGTCGAAGGCGAGGTCGAACCTTGGCGCGTCGTCGGCGCCGTCGTCCTCGGCTCTTTCAGGGGGCGGGCCGGCGTCAGTCATTGGCTAAACTTAATGGCCCGCGCGGCGCCCGCAAGGGTCAATTGATCTTGTGCGCCGTCCAGCGGCCGCCGCAGAAATCGGTGTTGGACGACCAGGGGCCCGACGCGGAATCGCCCTTCACGTCGCCATTGGCCCGCAGCACCCGCTCGCCCTGCGAGAAATGGCCGACGAAGGTGTTGGCTTCGTCGATATAACCCCAGGGTTCTATTCCCGAGGCGTCGATGGCGGTGACGCGATTGTCCGTGATCGTCACCACGGCTTCCGCCGAAGGCTCGCATTTGCCGACGGTGGTTTCGATACTGACCTTCCATTGGCCGTCGTGGCTGCTTTGCGCCGAAGCTGCGAGCGAAGACAGAAAGAAGAAACTGGCGGCAAGAAATTTCGCGCGCACGGACCTGGCTCCCCGGGATTGCAAAACCAAGACTCGCGCCGTCTCGCGGATCGGACGTCGCACGCGCCTTGGACCTGACTCAATCGAGGCTAGAT
>JAKANG010000180.1 GCA_021812505.1 Pseudomonadota bacterium | reverse complement strand
GAAATTGCAATATGACATCTATCACGCCCAGGTCATGGAAGGCGATCTGGCGAACACGATGACGCGCGAATTCGCGCGCATCGGCCATATCCAACTCGCCGACAATCCCGGCCGCAACGAGCCGGGCACCGGCGAGATCAACTATCCTTTTCTTTTCCGCCGCCTCGACGAACTCGGCTATTCCGGTTGGATCGGCTGCGAATACAAGCCGAAAACGACCACCACCGAAGGCTTGTCCTGGGTCAGGCCCTATCTCTGACCAAGGCGCCAACGCAAACATCTGATCTGGAGACCACCATGGCGAATATCGGTTTCATCGGTCTGGGCATCATGGGGCGGCCGATGGCTGGCCATCTCATCGCCGGCGGCCACAAGCTCTTTGCCAATAGCCGCAGCGGGACGCCGCAGGAACTGCTCGATCAGGGCGCCATCGCCTGCGCCAATGGCCGCGAAGTCGCGCAAAAGGCCGAGATCATCGTCACCATGCTGCCGGACACGCCGGATGTCGAAGCGGTTCTGTTCGGAAGGGGCGGTGTCGCCGAAGGGCTGACGGCAGGAAAGATCGTGGTGGACATGAGCTCGATCTCGCCGATCGAGACCAAAGAATTTGCGAAGAAGATCAATGCGCTCGGCTGCGATTATCTCGACGCGCCGGTTTCCGGCGGCGATGTCGGCGCCAAGGCGGGGACGCTCACCATCATGGTCGGCGGGCCGGACGCGGCCTTCGAGAAAGTGAAGCCGGTTTTCGAACTGATGGGCAAGAACATCACGCTCGTCGGCGGCAATGGCGACGGGCAGACGACGAAAGTCGCCAATCAGATCATCGTCGCCTTGACCATCGAGGCGGTCGGCGAGGCGCTGGTCTTCGCGTCAAAGGCCGGCGCCGATCCGGCGCGCGTGCGTCAGGCCTTGATGGGCGGCTTCGCCAGTTCGCGCATTCTCGAAGTGCATGGCGAGCGCATGATCAAGCGCAATTTCGCGCCGGGCTTCCGCGTCGCCCTGCACCAGAAGGACCTGAATCTCGCCTTGCAGGGCGCCCGCAGCCTCGGCGTCAGCCTGCCGAACACCGCGACCTGTCAAGAGTTGTATAATGCGGCTGTCGCCGCCGGCGGCGCCGCCTGGGATCATTCCGCCATGGTGCGTGTTCTGGAAAAGCTGGCGAACTTCGAAATCGGCCAGAAATAGGCGAACGCGGGGCGGGGGATCGGCGATGGATGAGCGGGCGCTGTTGCGCAAAATGTTCGACGCGGCGGTGGCGGCCGCCGCGCCGGGCCTCGTCGTCCCGCCGCATCTGCCGCCGCCGCCGAAAGGGCGCACGATCGTCGTCGGCGCCGGCAAGGCCGCCGCTGCCATGGCCCGTGCGGTGGACGCCAACTGGCCCGCCGACAAGCCCCTCGGCGGCCTCGTCGTGACCCGCTATGGCTATGGCGTCGGCAAGCTCGGCCGCATCGAAGTGGTCGAGGCGAGCCATCCCGTGCCGGACCAGGCGGGACTGCGCGCCGCGGAAAAAATTCTCGACATGGCGCGCGGGCTCGGCCCCGACGATCTTTTTCTGTGTCTGATCTCGGGCGGCGGTTCGTCGCTTCTGTCGTTGCCGGCGCCGGGGATTACGCTCGCCGAGAAACAGGCGATCAATCGCGCGCTGCTGCGCAGCGGCGCCAATATCGCCGAGATGAACTGCGTGCGCAAACATCTCTCGGGGATCAAGGCGGGGCGTCTCGCGGCCGCCGCCGCTCCGGCGCAGGTCGTGTCGCTCATCATTTCCGACGTGCCGGGCGACGACCCTTCCGTCATCGCCTCAGGCCCGACCGTTCCCGATTCCACAACGCTGGCGCAGGCGCGCGAGGTGCTCCGGCGCTACAATATCGACGTCCCGCCCGCCGTCGCCGCGCTGCTCGACGATGCCGCCAACGAAACGCCCAAGCCCGGCGATCCCGTGTTCGCGCGCAATGCTCTGCGGATGATCGCCACGCCCCAGGCCTCGCTCGAAGCCGCCGCGAGCGTCGCCCGCGTGGCGAAGGTCGCGCCCCTGATTCTCGGCGACGCGATCGAGGGCGAAGCGCGCGAGGTCGGCCGGGTGATGAGCGGCATAGCGCGCCAGGTGGCGACTCACGCTCAGCCGGCGCCCGCGCCCTGTGTCCTCATCTCCGGCGGTGAAACCACGGTGACGGTGCGCGGAAAGGGCAGGGGAGGGCGCAATGTCGAATTCCTGCTGTCCCTCGCCGTCGATCTCGATGGCCTGCCGAATGTCTATGCCATCGCTGGGGACACCGACGGCGTCGACGGCGCCGAGGAGGTCGCCGGGGCCATGGTTTCGCCCGACACTCTTGCGCGGGCGGCGAGACTGGGACTGAACGCCAGGGAAAGCCTTGCCGATAATGACGGTCACGGCTTTTTCGAACGCCTGGGCGATCAGGTCGTCACCGGCCCGACCTTCACCAATGTCAACGATTTCAGGGCGATCCTGATTGCGGGCGGTCACGGCGGAGGCCAGCCGGGAGCGGAGCAAGCCGCCGTGGACAAAGAGACGGCTTGAACGCAACTTCGGGCAATGATCATCTGATGTTCGGGCGCGATTACAAGAAACGCCGCCATATCGGGGGGAAGAATGTTCGCGCAGCTTTTGACGCCGGTCGGGAATAGCCTCGGCCTGTCTTTCCTCGCCGCGGCTTCGCCTGTGGCGATGGTGTTGCTTCTGCTCGGCGTCCTGCGGCGCCCGGCCTGGCAGGCGGCCTTGGCCGGGCTCGCGACCGGCCTCGCGGCGGCGGTTTTTCTGTGGCGCATGCCGCCCGCGCTCGCGATCAACGCCGTAGCCAATGGCGCCGTGTTCGCGCTCTGGCCGGTGATGTGGATCGTCGTCAACGCGCTGCTGCTCTATAATGTCGCGGTCAAGTCGGGCCGTTTCGAAGCCTTCCGCGTCTGGGTGCTCAACCATCTGCCAAACGACCGACGCATCGTTCTGGTCGTCATCGGCTTCTGTTTCGGCGCCCTGCTCGAAGGCGTCTCGGGTTTCGGCACGCCGGTCGCCATCACCAGTTCGCTGCTGATCCTGGTCGGCTTTCCGCCGCTGGAGGCGATCGTCTTCGTCCTGATCTTCAACACGGCGCCGGTCGCCTTCGGCGCGCTGGGCGTTCCGGTCACCGTGCTCGGCGCGGTCACCGGTCTGCCGGCGACGGCGCTCGCCCAAATGGTGGGCCGCCAGCTCCCCTTCATCGCCCTCATCCTGCCGTTCTATGTCATGGCGCTTTACGGGGGTTGGCGGTCGATCCGCGCGCTGTGGCCCGTCCTGCTGGTCGCCGGCGCCAGTTTCGCGACGTCGCAGTTCGTGTCGTCGAATTATCTCGACTATGCCTTGACCGACGTTCTCTCGGCGCTCGGCTCTCTGGGCGGCACGCTCGCCTTCCTGGCGGTGTGGAAACCCAAGGCCTCGCCGGAATTCGCCATCGACCGGGAAGCCCTGAACGAGCGCGCCGTCGAAACCTATGTGCGGCCCTGGCAGGGCTGGCTGCCCTGGCTGATCGTCTCGGCGGTGGTCATCGCCTGGACCCACATGGGAATCGCCAAGATCGGCGAACAAGCGATCTCGTGGCCGGGATTGCACAAGGCGATCTCGATCACGCTCTACAACGCCAAGCCCTATCCCGCCATCTGGACCTTCCAGCCGCTCGGCACCGGCACCGCGATCCTCCTGTCGGCCATCGGGACCGGTCTGATCGTTAAGCTCTCGATCAAGGATTTCATCGGCGCCGTTCGTCAAACCGCGGTCCAGTCGTTCATTCCGATCGTCACCGTGATGACGATCATTGGCCTCGCTTATCTGATGAACTATTCCGGCATGGCCTATACGCTGGGCTACGGCGTCGCCTCGACCGGCAAGCTGTTCGTCCTGCTCTCGCCCTTCCTCGGATGGGTCGCGGTCATGCTCTCCGGCAGCGACACGTCGGGCAACGCGCTGTTCGGCAATCTGCAGGTGGTCGCGGCGCGGCAACTCGATCTCAATCCTGTTCTGTTCGCGGCGACCAACTCCTCGGGCGGGGTGCTGGGCAAGATGATTTCGCCGCAGAATATCGCCACCGGCGCGGCCGTGACCAATCTGCGCGGCCAGGAGGGCGCCATTTTCGCGGGAACCTTCGTCCACAGTATCGCGCTGACCTTCCTGCTCGGCCTGCTGGTCGTCGCGCAGCAATATCTGATCCCTTGGATCATTCCGGTTGTTGGAGCCATCAAATGATCAGAATGCCTGAACCCGACTCAGGCCTGCTCGCGCGGCGCGAGGAAATCGTCGCAGCGCTCGCAAGGATCGTGCCCGGCGAGGGCGTGATCGCCTCCGAGCGCGAGCGCCGCGCCTTCGAATGCGACGCCTTGACAGCCTATCATCAGCTCCCGATGGCGGTGGTGCTGCCCGACAACACGCAGCAGATCGTCGAAATCCTGCGCTATTGCAAAGCGAACAGGATCAAGGTGGTCCCGCGCGGGGCGGGCACCTCGCTTTCCGGCGGTTCGCTGCCGCTCGCCGACGGGATCATTCTCGGGCTTGGAAAGTTCAACCGCATTCTCGAAATCGACGTCGCCAATCGCTGCGCCGTTGTGCAGCCCGGCGTGACCAATCTTGGCATCACCCACGCCGTCCAGGCGCACGGGCTCTATTACGCGCCAGACCCGTCGAGCCAGATCGCCTGCAGCATCGGCGGCAATGTCGCGGAGAACGCCGGAGGCGTGCACTGCCTCAAATATGGCCTCACCACCAATAATGTGATCGGGGTCGAATTCGTCACCATGGACGGCGAAATCATCCGCCTCGGCGGCAAGCATTTCGACGCCGGCGATTATGATCTGCTCGGCGTCATGGTCGGCTCCGAAGGCCGGCTCGGCGTTGTCACCGAGGTCACGGTGCGAGTGCTGCCTTC
>JAKANG010000179.1 GCA_021812505.1 Pseudomonadota bacterium | reverse complement strand
CGAGAATTCTGCGTCCAGCGAGACGTGCCAAAGTCGAAAGGTCGAAGCGCGCGGGTGAAATCGGCACGGGCCTTTGGCCTCGGCTCCAGCGATATTCGTAGCCCTCCCAGCCCGACGCGAAATCGCCAAGCTGGAGTTGCAGACAACCCCGGTTGCTCAGGGCTTCCTCCGAATTCGGATCCAGCTCCAGCGCCTTGTCGAAGGCGCGCATAGCCTCGCTGAAGCGGCCGAGCTCCTTGGCGGCGATGCCGAGCCCGCAAAGAGCCAGGGCGTAATCGGGTTTCAGCGCGGCCGCGCGCGAATAGGCCTCGCGCGCCTCGCGATAGCGGCCCAGGCGCATCAGGGCGTTGCCGAGATTGAGCGCCGTCTGCGGCAAACGCGGATCGAGCGCGAGAGCGCGGCGGTAGATTTCGGCCGCCTCGGAAAGACGCCCCAGCTCATAGAGGGCGGCGCCGTGGTTGCAATGATAGCCAGCGGCGTCCGGCCGCAGGGCGCAGGCCCGCGCGAAGCTTCTGCGCGCCTCCTCCAATTTTCGCGCGCCATAGAGGAGATTGCCGCGATTGAACCAAGTCGTGGCGTCTGTGGGCCGCAGAGAGAGGGCGCGCTCATAAAAGCGCAGCGCACCTGCGCCATGGCCGCGCTCCTGCAGGATAAATCCGGCGAAGCTCAGCGCCTCGGGGAAATCCGGTTCGATCCGCAAGGCTGCGTCGATCGCCGCGATCCCTTCCTCGATTCGCCCCGCAGCATGGGCGCGTACGCCCGCGGCGAAGAAAGCGCGCGCGGCTGGCGCGTCATGCCCGATGCTTGGCACTCAGAGGCCGCCCAGCTTGAGATTCTGCATGCTCATCAGCAGATTGACGCTAATGCCGGCGGCCGAACTGGATGAGGCGCTGAACAAGGTTGTGGCGGCCGAGTTGGCCGAACCATTGGAAGACGAAGGATTGTTGATGTCATATTGCGCGGCGAATCGCTCAAGGAAATTCTGCACCTTGGCCGGGTTCTGGAAATCCGAATAAGTGAGCAGCTTGTCGAGCTGCTTTGCCTGGAGATCGATGTTTTCCGAGGAGGTGTAGGGCGAAATCCCCAGTGTGGCCTGCACCACCGTCAGAAGATTCTTGTCCGCGAGAATCGAATAACCGTTGGTGATCTTGGAGGCGTTCTGCTGGAAATAAAGCGCAAGCTGAACGCCTGGGTTCTGCTGGCCCTGATTGGTTTCCAGCGTCTGCATCACATAGCGGTTGACGACGTCGGAGGTCGCGGCGGTCGTCTTGGTCGTATCGGCGCCATAAAGCGGGAAGTTGAACGTCTGGGCCAGGGCGAGGATTTTCGGATTGTTGAGCGTATTGGCCAGCGCCGCCGGGTTCAAAATTCCCTGCTCGAGAACCTTTTGAATCAGGCTCTTGGCGTAGGTCATGCTCCCCAGCCCGAAGGCGTTCATCACATAATTGAAGACCCGGGCGTTCCCAACCAGCTGCGCCGGCGTCGCGATCGAGCCGATATTGGCCTGGAAATATTTTGTCGCCTGGGCGACTGTGGGGTCCGACGCCGTCATCGTCTGATAGCGGGTCAGATTGTTGGCGACCGTCATGTAATCGGTGAACGTGCTCATCGCCCCTCCTCGACCGTGATCGCATCACGCCTTGGGCCGGCGGCGTTGTGGCGAACGGCGGCGGCGGCGAAAAGTCTTCCGATCGTGGCTTGCGCGAGGCTGGCGGGGTCGATCGGTCCGACCGAACGAGATGCAGCGTGTTTGCTTCGCCTCTTTTTCGCGCCATGCGCGCGGCGGCGGCGTGCAGTTCGCGCAGGCAGTCCAGGAGCGTCGCCGCGATCAACTTCTCGTGATCCGTCGGCGCCGGCGCGTCGAGGTCCGCCCGGCACAAGGAGTCCAGACGGATGATTTTTGCGCTCCATCGCGATGTCCGTCACGTTTCGTCGCGACGAACCATCTCCCGCCGACGTTAATTTTCGCTCGAGATTTCAGCCCGTAATCGCGCGGACGGCGACGCGAGCGCCATGACGCTGGTCTATTTTGGCGGCGAGCGTTTCGGCGAAGGCGGAGGCAATGCCGCTGGAACGCCCGGCCGCCGCCTGTTGCGGCGCCTCGACAGCCGGCTCGGACGCCGGAACGTCCTCGACCGTAGCTTCGGGAATCGGCGGCGCAAGGGCGCCCATGATCATCCCGATTTCCTCGATCGAACGGTCGAGCGCGAGGAGGGCGCGATATTCTGGCGACTGCAACAGGCGCTGGCGCAGGTCTTCGCGCAGCGCTCGCATGGCTTTCAGGATTTCGTGGGGCATCGCATCGTCTCCGTCAACGATGCCTCATCCTCCGCGCGGAAGCTGTCGCGAGGCTTGAAGCGCGGCGGCAAGTTTCGCAAAAGGCCGGCGTGGCTGTATGAGAAGGCGCGGTCGGCGCTGGCGAAAAAGCGGATTGTGTCGAAAGGGCGTTCCTCCATGTATCCGATTAGCCTCTCTCTCGCCTTTCCCGTTCCGGATCCGAGCGTCGGCAACCCGGCCATTCTCCGCCTGCAACTGCTCGAAGCAAGGCTCGCGGCGCGGCGCGCCATGGACGAAGACGCGCGCCGCCATCCGGCCATGCTGATCGACTCCTTGCGGCGCGCGATCGCCGAGCGGCCTTGCCTGTCCTTCGCCGATGTCGTCGCCAAGCTCAAAACCTGCGACGAGCTCGGCGGCGGGGCGATCGGCCCCGCCCCTGACGAATCGCGCCAGTCTCGTCTCGAAGGCGCCCTTGCCGCCCCCTCCCCCGCCGCGCCGGGGCGTCGAACGTGAGCCCCGGGAAGGACCAGCTTTGAAGACCAGGGATTTCATCGCCTGCAAACGCACTTACGGCGCCGAGCCGTCCCTTTTCGCGCGGCTTTGGCGCAAGGAGAAAGAGACCGCGCTCGTCACCTATCGCCCGGCGCCCGCGTCCGAAGGGCGCAAGGATGAGAAAAGGCGGGAGGAACGGCGGCGCACGCGGCTGCGCGCGGGAAAAATTCTCGATCGCGCCAACCGCTTTCTCGCCGACGCGACCATCATCGACCGCTCGTGTTGCGGGGTGCGGCTGCGCCTCGCGCGCGAGGTCGCCGCGCCGGAGATCTTTCACTTTTTCGACGAGGAGGCAGAGTCGGTCTTTGTCGCCCGTCTCGTGTGGCGGGAAGGGCGACTCATCGGCGCCCGCCGGGGACGATTCGTCGCCGCCACGCCACGGCAGATCGCCGCCTTGCGCGCAAAATTCTACGCCATGTCGGATTAGGGGCGCCGCGCCAAAAGCGCGGCGGACCTGTCAGTTCGCGGTCAGGCAATAGCCGAGATAGCGCTTGGAATCGATCGGATCGTAACCAAGCCGATGACGCAGCTTCTTGCGCAATTTGCTGATATGGCTTTCGACCACGTCCTCCTCGACCTCGTCGTCGAACAGTCCGTAGATGGCGTTGAAGATCTGGTTCTTGGCGACGCGCTTGCCCTGGTTCATCACCAGATATTCGAGGATGCGGCGCTCCCGGCGCGGCAATGGCAGCGCCGCGCCCTTCACCTCGGGATCGCGGCCGTCGAAATAGACGCGCATCTCGCCGACATCCTTGTGATCGGCCTGCGCCGTCTTGCGGCGGCGGATGGCGCCCACCCGCGCCATGATTTCGCGCACATGCACCGGCTTGCGCACCACATCGTCCACGCCCGCCGCGAAAAGGTCGAGCGTCTGCTCCAGCGACGGCGAGTCGTTGAGGGCGATGACGGGCACATGGCACCGCTCGCGGATCATTTTCGGAAAAATTTCGCGCCTGGCGCCCTCGCCGATGAGAATGGCCTCGACCGCCTGGAGATCGCGCTTGCCGACGCCGGCGACCCATTCCTCGAATTCGTCCGGGCGTAAGCCGGTCGACGCCACGCCCTCCCGGCTGAAGCTCGACGCATAACCCGTTTTCACGATCTCGCGGTCATCGACAATGACGAACATCATGTCCCCCAATTCGAAAAAAGTCTGCCCCTTGCCGGCCTCTGCGCCAAAACGCGACGCTTCATGGCCAGTCTGCAATCTTAGGTTGTATTTTTATGGTTAATTTCGCGTTAACGGCCGAATGGAAGTCTCACATTGAACCGGATCGGACGCCTCGTAGTTCGATTATATTCTCATTTCATTGACTTTTTCAGACCAGATTGAAGGACGGCGCTCCCTTTCGCGCCGGGTCCCGGGTTCGTTCCTGAGTTGTATCATGACCGGCAGTTCAGGCTCATTTGCTCCGCGCAGCGCGTTCGAAAGCCTACTCGAACGAATCGAGTCGCGGTCCGGCGGCGAACCGCGACTCACGCCCGCGCTCGCTGAAGGACGCATCCACGCGCGGCTGTCGGTTCCGCCCCGCCAGGCGTTCCGCGCTCTCGCGGCTTTCGCAGCCTATGCCACGCTGTCGGAGGACTCCCCTCGCCCGCCCAGGGCCCAGCCCCTTCCCCTCGAAGCCCATTTCGCCCGCATCCGCGAAGAAGTGCGCGCGGCGCGCGACGCCGAGGACTTGCGGCGGCTCCGCAGGACCTGCGCCCTGCTGGTCCATCCCGACAGGCTGCCCCCGGCCGAACGCGCGCCGGCCGAAGGCTTCATGGCCGAAATCAACGCCGCCATCGACCGGGCGATCCGGGAAAAGTCGGCGCGTTGAAACCATTTCCGATATTTCCGCAAGATTGCTTCGCAATCCGCAGAAACGTCATGGCGCGAAAATCCTTTTGCTCGCGGGCGGAATTTCGCGCCATCGGAATTCGCGTCAGGCGCCGCCGGACGCGCAAAAGCGTCTGGCGCCGTCGGTCCAGGCCCCAAGGCCGCTGCGCACCATATTGGCGATCATCCTGATGACATATTTCATCTGGCCGGCGTCATTGAGAGGCCCTGCGGTGGAGCACAGCACGGCGAGTGGCCAGT
>JAKANG010000178.1 GCA_021812505.1 Pseudomonadota bacterium | reverse complement strand
CACGCCGATGAAGTTTGCTGGCCGGAACAGGGTTTGATCGAGTTCGATCCCCTCCTTGTCGAGCGCCGGCCGCAAGGTCGCCAGCGCCTCCTCCACGCGCTGCGTGACCTCGACGGTGTTCGCGCCATATTGGGCCGAAACCAGAAGCGCGACGCCCGGGCGGCCCATGATCGCCGCGCCGCCGATCGCTGTCGCGGGCGCGTTCGTCACCGTCGCGACATCGGACAGCAACACGCGCGAGGCGCCGCTTGTGGCGACGACCGTGCGCCCCACGTCTTCGGGCGTAGTCGCCTGCCCCGCGCTGCGCAGGTTGATGCGCTGGTTGGCGGTGTCGAGCACGCCCGCGCCCTGGATCGCCGTCGCCTTGCGCGCGGCGGCCACGACGTCCTCGACGCCGACCCCAAAACGGATGAGATCGTCCGGGCGGATCTGGATCTGGAGCGTTCGCACCTCTCCGCCAAAGACGGCGACCTTGGCGACGCCGGGAACGGCAAGCAGGCGGGGCCGCACCATCCAGTCCGCCGCCGACCTGACATCCATCAGATTGCGCTTGTCGGACATCAGGCCGGCGATGAGGACGGTGCTGCTGGAGGATGTGAGCGGCGTCAGCACGGGCGACTTGACGCCCGCGGGAAGCAGCGGCGCGGCGCTCGCCACGCGCTCGGCGACGATCTGGCGGTCAAGATAGATGTCGCTGCCGGACTCGAAGGTCACAGTGATGACGGACAGGCCCTGCATCGACGTCGAACGCAGCATCCTGACGCCGGACACGCCGCCGATGGCGCTTTCCAGCGACTGCGTCACCAGGGCTTCGATTTCCTCGGCGGCGAGGCCCGGCGCTTCGGTCTGGATGCTTACCTGGGGCGGCGAGAACTCCGGAAAGACGTCATATTTCGCGCGGCTGATCGAAACGAAGCCATAGATCAGCAGCAGGAGGCTGAGCGTGAGCACGATGTGGCGGTAGTGGATCGCCGAAGCGACGATCCTCGCCTGAACGCCAGTCGGACGGTCGAAACGAGGCGCCTCCATCAATCGCTGTCCTCATCGGATTTGCCCAGCGATTTGGATTCCTCGGACACCAGAGCCTGCGCGCCCTCGACGACAAGGCTTTGCCCTTGGGGCCAAAGGTCCGCGGGAAGCACGAAGCCGCCATCCGCGGTCGGGGTCGCGTCGTCGTCGAGCGGCTTGCGCTGGAACCGGTCGGCAGCCGCCTTGACGTAGATCCACGCCTTGCCGTCCTGCCAGACGACGGCGGCGGGCGGTATGACGACGCTCGCCCTCGCCTCGCCCTTCGGCAACCAGGCCGAGACCGAAGCGCCGGACAAGGCGGCGGGCGACGCCGGCGCCACATAGAGGAAGCTGGCGCTGGCGATTTTCGGATCCGTCTGCGTCGCCGGCGAGACGAGTTCGGCCTGGGCCGTGGCGCCAGTTCCGAACGCGACGTCGATGCGCGCGGGAGCTTGGGCCTCGACGCCCGGCTGAAGCGTCAGCTGAATGAGCGCGGATTGGCGGCGGACCAGATTTTCGGCGAGAGGCGCGCGCGCTGCAATGGCGGGACCTAGGACCGGGCCCCAATCCTGGACCGCGGTGTTCTTGAGGGCGTCGATCCGGTCCCTGGCGGCGTCCACATTGGCCGCGTCGATTTTCGCCGCCGCATCGGCCGCATCGGCCTGGGCCGCGGCGGAGGGAAAGACCTTGAGCAGGTTCTGCGCGCGCACATTGGCGCCCTGCGACGCCGACAGCTTGATTTCCGCCGCCTTGAGGCGCTGCGCGGCGGCCGAGGCGTCGTTATAGAGCGAGGTGAGCCTGTCCAGCGGCAAGACGACGCCATAGGCGCGCGCCTTTTCCTGATAGATGACGTCCTTCGGCGCGGCGGCGACGATCCCGCCTTTTCCCTGCGCTTCGGCGTCGAGCGTGACCGTCCCGGCGGCCTTCGCGGCAGCGGCTTGCGCAGATTGAGCGACGGGACGAGCGTCATCGTCATCGACCGCCTTCGGCGCTTCCCACCGCGTGGCGAAAACATAAGCGGCGGCCAGGACTGAAGCCAGAAGCGTCAAGCCCAAGATGATCCGTTGCCTTGCGCCCGCTGGGACCGACCCTTTTCCGGCTTGCATCTTTCCGCCCCACGGGAATTTCCCCGTGAGATTTTTGGTATTTGATTCAGGCCCGCAGTTCAACACGACGCCGCCAAAAAGCAGGCGGAATCCTCGATCGCGCCCCCCGATCGAGATCTTTTAAGGCGTTGAAACCGCCGCATCGTCAGAAACGCGCGGCAACCTGGCCCGAAGTGTCAGCCCGTTGCTGACCGGCGTTGATTGTAACCGGCGGCAAGTCGGCGCCGGTCAGCGTCGCGAGCGAAGCTCGCCCTTCGAGCAGCGCCTGCTGGAGTTCGATCTTCTGCCGCTCGATCGTGAGCTGCGCGAGCTGGGTGTCCACATAGGCGCGTTCGTCGAGCAGGTTTTGCCGATAGGCCGTCTCCGACTGCGCCGCGATCGTCTCTGCCCTTTTGAGACGCGGCGCCAGTTCGGCGAGCTGGCGCTGCGCCAGCGCCTGTTCCGCGAGCAGCGCCCCGACTTCCGACGCCGCCGCCTTCAGGCGCGCGTCGAACTCCGCATGCAGCGCTTCGCGCGTCGCGCTCTCACGCGCGATGACGCCCTGGTTGCGGTCGAAGACCGGCAGGTCGAACGTGATTTGCGGCCCGACGGAATAAATGCCGTTGCTGTCGTTGCCGCCGATGACGCCGACCGAAACATTGGGGAATTGCGCGAGGACAGCCTGGCGAAGCTTTGCCTCCTCGGATTGATAGCCAAATTGCAGGGCGATCAGGTCGGGGCGCCGGTCGGCGAGGCTGGCGAGGCCGTCCCGGACGCGCTGCGCGTCGAGCGGCGGCGGTTCGCTGCCCCCCGCGAGGGGAAGGGACACGTCGGGCGAGAGGCCGAGCAGGGCGTTGAGCTGATGGCGGCGCGCCAGTTGGACCCGCTGAAGATCGTCGCCGAGTTTCTGGATTTCGCTTGCGGCGGCGAGGTCCGGCGACAGCGTCGCAAGGGTTCCATTGCCCTGGTCGATGGCCTTCGAGGCATGGTCCAGCCGCGCTTCGAGCAGCTTTCGGGTGCGCCCGATCACCTTTTCCGCGCGCTCACCGGACACGATGTCGACAAAAAGCATCCGCGCCTTGCCGAGGGTCTGCCATTCCTGCCAATAGAGCGAGGCGTCGATTTCCGCGGCGGCGGCGGCGGCGGCCTCGACCTTCGCCGGCCGCAGGACGATCGATCTCAGATCCTGCGACAGGCCCGCGCTAAAGGCGTTCACGCCGGGTCCGCCTCCCGCGTAAAAGGGGTAGGACAGCCCGATCTGCGGATTGGGCAGGACGCCCGCTTCGAGGATCTGCGCCCGGGCCACGCCAAGCCGCGCGCGCGCCGCGCGCAGATCGGGATTATTGGCGAGCGTCAGCCGGTCGATGTCGTGGATGGCGTAGGCGCCGTGCTTCATGCCCTGCGGCGCGGGCGCGCTCGACGCCAGATCGGGCGTCCGGTCCAGCGGCTGCGGCGCATAAGACGCGCATCCGGTCAGCGCCATGGCGCCGACGATCGCGAGGACAGCGCTATGCAATTTCATGTTCACGTCGTCGCCGGAAACGCCTGTCGGGGGGAAGTCAACGAGATCGACCCGCGGCTGGGTTGCGATCCAGCTTCGGTGAAAGCCCGCTCAATTGATAAGCCGACTGGGATCGCCCAAGCAAGGCGCGAGGGCGCGCCGCCGAACGGTCTTTCCACCGGGATTTCGGAAGACCGATATCGAACGGCGGCCATTCAGCGCGACGAAGCGGGCGACGAGAAAGCGCCCGTTTCGATTTATAACTTTATATTTCAATTATTTATGTCAAGCGCGCGGTTTCGTTATGATCGTTTTCATAACTTTTTCGACCACGCGTCCAAGCGGCAAGGCCCGTGCGAAGAGCCGCCGCCGGGCGCGGCGACCTTCATGAGTTGATTTTCGTTTTGCTGCGCCGCGGTTCCGCTTGGGGTTCGAGCGCGACTCGCAGGACCGTCAGCGTGCGTTCGATATGGTCCGCCGTCAGCTTGCAGGCCAGATCGGCGTCACGGGCGATCACCGCGTCGAAAATGGCCTTGTGCTCGGCGTGGACGTCGCGGGGAATGGTGCGCTTGGCCATGGACATGCGCCGATAGCGCTCCGACTGCTGGAACAAGAGGCCGATGAAATGATGCAGCCAGCGCGACGGGCAGGCTGCGATCAAGGCGCGATGGAATTCGCGGTTGCGCTCCTCGAATTCGGAGATCGCGTGGGAAGGATCTTCCGCGAGACGCTCCTCGACCTTGGAAAGCCGGTAAAAGCTCGCCACGATCTGGCTTTCCCAGGCTTCGTCGCCATGAGCGATCGCCTGCCGCAAGGCCTCCGTCTCGATCAGCTTGCGAACTTCGGTCAGGTCGCGGAAATCCTCGAGCGACGCCGGCGCGACGCGAAATCCGCGCTGCCCCTCCGACGTCACCAAGGCCTCGCCCAACAGGCGGGTGAGCGCCTCGCGCATGGTCGAGCCACTGATATTGTAGCGCGCGCGCAATTCCTCGGTGCGAAGCTTCGCGCCGGGCTCGAAGGCCCCCTCGAGGATTTCGCGGCGCAAGGTTGCATAGGCGCCCTCGACGAGGGTCTTCCCCCCCTTCCCGTGGAATTCGATCTCTTCGCCAGCCCTGTCGCTCACCGTTTCCATTTTGCCCTCGCGACCAGAAATATGCGGGATCTCCCCATCACGGCCTGAAAACCCATTTTGGGATTGTAATCAGGAATCCTAGACGGAAGCCACAATTATCGACAAAATAATTGTTATCGCGCTTTAAAAAAATATCGAGATTTTTGTTGACTGTCGATTTCTAACGCCGTAGTAAGATCGCCTATC
>JAKANG010000177.1 GCA_021812505.1 Pseudomonadota bacterium | reverse complement strand
GGCGATGCGGCCGGCGTGCCTTGGGGCAATCTCGCGCCCCATCCCCTGCTGGCGGATTGGCTCCGGCAAAATCCCGACCTTGCTGGCGTGAAGGCGCTCGACGTCGGCTGCGGGCTTGGCGATAACGCCGCCGCTCTGGCCGATCGCGGCGCCCAGGTGACGGCTTTCGATTTCGCTCCGCGCGCGGTGGAGTGGGCGCGTGGGCGGTTCGCCGGCAAAACGATAGATTTCGTCGTCGCCGACCTCTTCGCCCCGCCGCCGCAATGGCGCGAGGCTTTCGACCTCGTTCACGAAACCTATACCTTGCAGGCCCTGCCCGCTGAACTTCTTCCCGCGATGCGCCAAGCGTCGGCGGGTTTCGTCAAGCCGGGCGGTCGCCTGCTGGCGATCGCCCGCGCCCGCGACGACAACCAGCGGATCGAGGGTCCGCCCTGGCCGCTCGCCCGCGGCGACATCGAGGCCTTTCGCGACTGCGGCCTGGCGCTGGAGCGCCTGGACGACGCGCCGTCAGGCCCGGCGGCGATCCGCCATTGGCGAGCCTTGTTCCGCAAGCCGGTTTGAGCAAGAACGTCAGCGGCGCAGCCGGTTGAGTCGCGCGGCGCTGCATAAAAAAAAGCCGCCCGGAGGCGGCTTTGCGTCGGATTTTCAAGCGATCACTTGATCTTGGTTTCCTTGAACTCGACGTGCTTGCGCGCGACGGGATCGTATTTCTTGAACGCCAGCTTGTCAGTCTTGGTGCGGGCGTTCTTCTTGGTGACGTAAAAATAGCCGGTGTCGGCGGTCGACAGTAGCTTGATCTTGATCGTGGCGGCCTTGGCCATGGCGGTTACCTTGAAAGCGAAGCTGGGGCCGCATCCTGAAAAGCGGACAGTGGCCGATGACGGAACAAAAGGGGCCGGATCGCTCCGGCCCAAACTCGGGCGCACCATACGCGCCGCTCACCTTTTGTCAAGCCGCGCCTTCACAGCCCATTTTTCCGTGGAAGGCGATCTGTCGCCGGACTAAATTACCAGCCTCGAAGGAGGAACTGCCGTGACCGCCGGGGCTGAATCGAACGAAAAACGCGCGCTCCACATCTGCGCGCTGCTGCCGGAGGCAGAAACCGCGCTTTCGACGCTGCAATGCGCCGTCGCCGCCGGCCAGGGCTTTGACACCGAAATCTGCGCCGCCCATGTCGGATTTAACGCCCATCATGCTTTCGTTGACGCGGAGGAGCTAGAGGTCCAGCAATTGCGCGAACTCTATGAAGGCCCGCCCGAAGTTCGCGCGGCGCGCGTCAAGGTGGTGGTCGATAGCTTTCGTGAGTCGGCGCCGGCAGCGCCACCGATCGCCTGGCGCGACGACGAAGGCGATGTCGAAGCCAATGTCGCCCTTGACGCCGCCAGAGCCGACCTGATCGTGGTCAGTCGACCGGTCCATTTGGACGCCGCCGACGCTTTCCACGCCGCCTTGTTCGGCGGCCAACGGCTGGTGCTGGTCGCGCCGCGTGACGTGATCGACGGCGAGCGGGTCATCGGCCGCCATATCGTCATCGGCTGGAAGCCGGGCGCCCCGGTCGAGACGGCGGCGCGGGCGGCGTTACCCTGGCTGAAAAAGGCCGAAAGGATCACGGTTCTTTGGGGCGCCAAGCCGGGCGCCGGTTTTTATGAGCCGAGCGCCCGGGACTTCTTCGAGCGGCTCGGCCTGAACGTCGAGATTCTCCATCTCTCCCGCAGCGCGGGAAGCGTCGGTCATGACCTGTTGAACGAGGCGGAACGGCTCGGCGGCGATTGCCTGCTGATCGGCGCCTTTACCCATGGCGCGTGGTGGGAGACGCTTTTTGGCGGGGTCACCCGCGACGTCCTAGCGGAGGCGCGCATTCCCGTCTTCACGATGAGGGCGCGCTGAACCGTGTCGGCCTTTCTGCATCGGCTCGGGCCTTTATGGCCGGGAGTCCCGTTCGCGCTCGGCTCGGCGGCGCTGTTCGGCCTGACCGCGCCGCTCGCCAAGGCGCTGCTGGGGCGATTCGATCCGCAAATGCTGGCCGGCGCGCTCTATCTCGGCGCCGGCGTGGGCCTCGCCGGTTTTCATCTCGCCCGGCGCGCCGTCGGCTTGCCGGCGCACGAGGCGCCGCTGCGCCGCGCCGATTGGCCGTGGCTCGCGGCCGTGGTGTTTTTCGGCGGGTTTCTGGGGCCTTTGCTGCTGATGGCGGGGCTGAAGGCGACCAGCGCCGCCAGCGCCTCGCTGCTGCTCAACATCGAAGGCCTGGCGACCATGGCGATCGCCTGGCTGGTCTTTCACGAGAATGTGGACGCGAGGCTCTTCGCCGGCGCCATGGCGATCCTGGCCGGCGCCGTCGTTCTGTCCTGGCAGGGGCGCGGGCTGGCGCTGGACAAGGGCGCGCTGCTGGTCGTGGGCGCCTGCCTCGCCTGGGGAATCGACAACAATCTCACACGTAAATTGTCTTCCGCCGACCCGGTGTCGATCGCCACGATCAAGGGACTGGCGGCGGGCTCGGTCAATCTTTTCGCCGCGCTGGCGCGCGGCGCCGCGACCCCCGGCCTGGTTTTTTCCGGCGCGGCGGCGTTGGTCGGCCTCTTCGGGGTCGGGGTCAGCCTAGTCCTGTATATTCTCGCATTGCGGCGGCTGGGCGCCGCGCGCACCGGGGCCTATTTCGCCCTCGCGCCCTTCATCGGCGCGCTGGCCTCCTTGGTCCTGCTGCGCGAACAGCCGACCACCCAATTGCTTGTCGCCGGCGCGCTGATGGGCCTCGGCCTGTGGCCGCATCTCGCCGAGCGGCACGACCACGAACACGCCCACGAGCCGTTCGAGCATGAGCACGCCCATGTCCATGACGAACACCACCAGCATCGTCATGACGGCCCTGTGACCGAGCCCCATTCCCATCGCCACCGCCATGAGGGGCTCATCCACTCGCATCCCCATTACCCGGATCTGCATCACCGCCATACGCATGGATGACGCCGCGATCTGCCCCCTGTGCGGACGCCCGCTGGGCGCGAAAATCGAGGCCCATCATCTGACGCCCAAAACCTTTGGCGGCGGGGAGACGGTCGCGCTGCATCCGATCTGCCATCGCAAGATTCACAAGACCTTGTCGGAGCGCGAGATTTTGCGCGCTTTTGGCACGATCGAGGCCCTGCGCGGTCAAGACGAAATCGCGCGCTTCATCGCCTGGGTCGCGAGAAAGGACCCCGATTTTTACGTCCCGACTTTTGACAGCAGGACGCGCAAGGCCAGGCGGAAACGGTGAAACTTGGAGTTTCGTTACGCGACCTCGCAGCCGGTAATCCCTCTCCACAAGGGGGAGGGAGGGCGCCAGGCAGGCCGATGAGCTGTTTTTCAGCGGCGCGGCAGCGGCGGGAGCTCCGCTATTTCGCGCGAAAGCTTGCGGCGCCAGTTGGGGCGCTCGCGGTCGGTGCCGGGCAGGTTGACGGCGATTTTCTCGCTCAGCAGATCGTCGAGCTGGATCATCGCCAGGGCCGAGGGCGTTTTCGCCACATAGGTGTGGATCGCGGCGGCAAAATCCTCATCGGATGCGGGATCTGTCAGGGCGAGGTCTTGCGCCGCGAGCGCCTTCAGCAGGCAGGCGATGTCGGCGGCGCGGCGCGCGCGCTCCTTTTCGGCGGCTTCCGGCGTCATCAGGCCGAGCGCGGCCTTTTCGTCGATATCGGCGCCGCGCCGCCAGCCGGCCAGCGTCGGCAAGTCATGGGTCGAGGCGCAGGCCACCGCCATTTGCGGATAAGCGGCCGGAGGCGCGAAGTCTTGCGCCTGGCGCTCGAACCACAACACGCGATAGCTCAGCACATTGGCCGGCGCCATTTTTTCACGAAAACCCGCCGGCACGGTGCCGAGGTCCTCGCCGATGACGAGGCAGCGCGCGCGAAAACTTTCCAGCGCCAGCACGCCGACGAGGTCGTCGAGCGGATAGGAAAGATAGGCGCCCTCGGTGGCCGGCGCGCCTTCCGGCACGATGAACAGCCGCTGGAGCGCCATGACATGGTCAATGCGCAGGGCGCCGGCGTGGCGCATGTTGGCGCGCAGCAAGGTCGCGAAGGTTTTGTAGCCGTCGCGCGCCATGGCCAGCGGGTCGGGCGGGGGCAGGCCCCAGTTCTGCCCGGTTTCGGCGATGGGGTCGGGCGGCGCGCCGACACAGGCGCCAGGCAGGAACAGGCCGCGCTCGGCCGCGACCTCGCCGCCGTCGGGCGCCGCGCCCACCGCAAGGTCGCGGTAGAAGCCGAGCGAGAGGCCGGCAGCCCGACCGCGCGCGGCGGCGCGGGCGAACTGTCGGTCGCATAAGAATTGCTCGAACAGGATGGCGCGGGCAGGGACGTCTCCCTGTCGCGCAGAGGCTTCGAAGGACGCGAAAGCCTGCAATCGCTCGCCGCCTTCGGCGATGAAGTTGTCGAATTCGCGCGCGGCGGGAAGGGCGGGGTCGCGCCGCGCGGTCTCCTCGAAGTCCGAGAAATGCGCCGCGATTTTTCGCGCCTTCAGCGCCCAGACCGCCGGATAATCGACTTCCGTCTTCGCGGCGAGTCTTTTCGCCGCCGCGCGCTCATCGGGCGTCAGATCGCAAGGCAGGCCGGTGATTTCGCCCAGGGTTTCGAGATCGAGATAGATCGGATCGAGGAAATTGCGGTCGCTCGGATAATAGGGGCTGGCGCGCTCGCGATCGCGCGCGAACAAGGCATGGAGCGGGTTGATCCCGACCGTGGCGTAGCCGGCGGCTCCGGCGCGTTCGGCCAGTTCGGCCAGCGAGGTGAAATCGCCGATTCCCTGATCGCCGTCGCGGCGCAGGCTATAGACCTGGGCGGCGACGCCCGAGACGCGGGTTTTGAGCGCCGGCGGCCAATAACAGGCGCCGGGAGCGACGATCAACGCGCAAGGCGCCTCCGGCGCATCGAGCCGCGTCAGTTTATAGCGTCC
>JAKANG010000176.1 GCA_021812505.1 Pseudomonadota bacterium | reverse complement strand
GCAGGATGTCGGCGTCGGTGAAGAGGATATAGTCCGGGTCGAAATCCGCCCGCGCGCGGGCCTCGCCCTGCGCCATGGCCCAGACCTTGCCGGCCCAGCCTCGCGGCAAGGGCGCGCCGGAAAGGATCGTCAGGCGATCAGGATGGCGTGACGCGGCGGCGGCCTCGCGCGCCTTGTCCGCCGTGCCGTCGCTGCTCTGGTCATCCACCAGAATGACGCGGAACTCAGCAGGATAATCCTGCGCCAGCAGCGAGCCGAGGGTCGCGCCGATCAGCGCCGCCTCCTCGCGCGCCGGGACCACCGCGACAACGCTTGGCCAAACCTGCGGCTCGGGCGGCGCATCGAAATCGTCGCGGTCGCGGCAGCGCCAGAAGCCGCCGCGCGCGAAAACCAGAACGAGCCAGATCGTCAGGACCAGAAGCCCGAGGCCGTCCAGGACTTCTGCGCTCACGCGACCATGCCCTTTTCGCGGAACCATTCCACGGCGTCGGCGAGCGCCTCCGCGTAGGGCCGGGCGTGATAGCCCAGCTCGCGCTCGGCCTTTTTGGACGAGAAATACATGCGGTATTTCGCCATGCGCAAGGCGTCCGCCGTGAGGAAAGGCTCCTTGCGGGTGAGGCGCGCGACGGCCTCGGCGCCATAGGCGAGCGGAAAGAGCGGCGCGCGCGGCATTTTCAGCTTTGGCGGCTTGCGCCCGACCAAAGCCGCGATCTCGCCGAGCATCTGGCCAAGCGGCGCATCCTGCCCGCCGAGAATATAGCGCTCGCCGATGCGGCCGCGCTCCATGGCGGCGAGATGGCCGGCGGCGACGTCATCGACATGGACGAGATTGAGCCCGGTGTCGACATAACCCGGCATGCGGCCGCTGGCGGCCTCGACGATGACCCGCCCGGTCGGCGTCGGCTTGATGTCGCGCGGGCCGATCGGCGTCGACGGATTGACGATGACCGCCGGCAGGCCCTGCTCCGCAACCATTTTCTCGACCAGCCTCTCGGCGATCGTCTTGCTCCGCTTGTAGGCGCCGATGGCCTGATCGGGCGCGGCGGGCGAGGTTTCGTCCACCGGCCGGCCTTGCTCGTTGAGTTTGAGGGTCGCGACCGAAGAGCAATAGACGATCCGGCTCACGCCGGCGCGCAAGGCCTCCGCCATGATGTTGCCGGTTCCGACGCGATTGGCCTCGATGATCTCCCGCGGATCTGGCGCCCACATGCGGTAATCCGCCGCGACGTGATAAAGCCTCTCCACGCCACGCAGCGCCGCCCGCAGCGAGACGGCGTCGCGCAGGTCGCCGACGACCACTTCCGCATCGAGCCCTTCGATATTGCCGCGCGCCGACGTCGCGCGCGCCAGCACCACCACCCGCTCGCCCCGCGCGATCAGGGCGCGGGCGACCGCCGCGCCGACAAAGCCGGTCGCGCCGGTGACGAGCGTCTTGCCTGACGAATTCATGCTGCTTTCCGTCTCCTGCTCGCGCCACTCCTAACATGGGTGGGCTGTGCTCCGCACCGCGAAAAACATCGAGCCTCCCCATATCGTCATAGAGATATTTTTTCTCCTCAAAGCCATACGTTTCAGAATATGTAGTAATTTTTTCTATCAAGACAAAAAATTTCGACAAAACATTCTTTTTTATGGCGTTGCAACGTCATTCGCCCGGCTCTAACTTTTTGCGAATGGCGCGGGAAAGGCCTTTTTCGGCGCCTTGGAAGAATCCGCCGCGACCCGCGGCGACCCCAGCGAGGAATTGACATGGCCGCCGTGAAGCGTCCGCCCCTGCCCGTGATCCTTGTCGCCAGCGATCTTCTGGAAGGCGACGTGGTTTTTGCGACGAGCAACGGTTGGACGCGCAATCCGCGCGAGGCCCTGGTCGCCCGTGACGACGGCGCGGCGCAGGCCCTCGAAGTTTTGGGCACCACGGCGTTTCTCCGCGCCAAGGTGGTCGGCCCCTATCTCGTCGATGTCGAACTCGACGCGGAAGGCCTCCCCGTTCCGCGCCACTACCGCGAAATACTGCGCACGCTCGGGCCGAGCGTGCGGCCCGACGTCGGCAAGCAAGCCGACTTCCAGATCTGACGCCGCTGACCAAGGCGCGAGGTTGACGCATGTATCGTTATGACCAATTCGACGAGCGCCTGGTGCGCGAACGCGTGGCGCAGTTCGCCAGCCAGGTTGAACGGCGCATCGCCGGCGCCTTGACCGAGGAAGAATTCCTGCCGCTGCGCCTCAAGAACGGGCTCTACCTCCAGCTTCATTCCTACATGCTGCGCATCGCCGTGCCTTATGGCTCGCTGCGCGCGCGTCAGTTGCGGCAGTTGGCGCGGATCGCCGACGAATATGACCGGGGCTACGGCCATTTCACCACCCGCACCAATCTGCAGTTCCACTGGGCGAAGCTCAAGGATGTGCCAACCGTCCTCGGCTTGCTCGCCGACGTCGAAATGCATTGCATCCAGACCTCCGGCAATTGCGTGCGCAACGTCACGGCGGATCATTTCGCCGGCGTCGCCTATGACGAGATCGAGGACCCGCGCCCCGTCGCCGAACTGATCCGGCAATGGTCGAGCCTGCATCCCGAATTCGAATGGCTCGGCCGCAAGTTCAAGATCGCCGTCGCCGGCGCCGCGCACGATCGCGCCGTGATCAAGTCGCACGATCTCGGCGTGCGCATCGTCCGCGACGGGAAGACCGGCGAAGCCGGCTATGAAATCCTGGTCGGCGGCGGGCTCGGCCGCACGCCGATGGCGGGCCAGACGCTGCGCGAATTCCTGCCGCGCGAAGACCTGCTCGCCTATATCGAAGCGGCCTTGCGCGTCTATAATCTTGATGGCCGGCGCGACAACAAGTTCAAGGCGCGCATCAAGATTCTCGTCCACGAAACGGGCATCGAGGCCTTCCGCGCCGAGGTCGAGAAGGAATTCGCCCGGATCGACAAGACGAAGGCGAATGGCGATCCCGCCGAGCTGGCGCGCATCGCCGCCTATTTCACGTCGCCGCCCTATGAAAGCCTGCCGGAAGTCTCACGCAAGCTGGAGCAGGCCCAGGCGAAGGACGTAGAGCTTTCACGCTTCGTCGAACACAACCTGTTCCGCCACAAGCGGAAGGGCTACACCGCCCTGACGATCTCGCTGAAGCCGATCGGCGGAACGCCGGGCGACATCAGCTCGGACCAGATGCGCGCCGTCGCCGATCTCGCGGAGCAATATTCCTTCGACGAGCTGCGGGTGAGCCATGCGCAGAACCTCATCCTGCCGTATGTGCGGCTCGACGACGTCCCGGAGATTTTCGCCCGCCTCAAGGCGCATGACCTCGCGACGCCCAATGTCGGCCTCATCACCGACATCATCAGCTGCCCGGGCCTCGACTATTGCGCGCTCGCCACCGCGCGCTCGATCCCGGTCGCGCAGGCGCTCTCGAACCGTTTCGCCGATCCCGCGAAACAGGCGGAGATCGGCGAGATCAGCATCAAGATTTCGGGCTGCATCAACGCCTGCGGCCATCACCATATCGGCAATATCGGGATTCTCGGCCTGGAGAAGAAGGGCGCCGAATCCTATCAGATCACCATCGGCGGCGACCCGGGCGATGACTATGCGCTGGGCGAGTTGCTCGGCCCCGGCCTGCCCGCCGAAAAGGTTCCCGAAGCTGTCGAGCGCGTCGTCGCCGTCTATCTCGCCGAGCGCCAATCCGGCGAGACCTTCATCGAAACCTATCGTCGTCTTGGCCTCGCGCCGTTCAAATCCGCTTTCAAGGAGATCGCCGATGTTGCTGCTTGACCGTCATGGCCCCCGCGAAGACATCTGGGAGCGGGCCGAATATATCTGCCAGGCCGAAACCAATCACATTCTCGCGCCCTTCGGCGCCATTGTCAGCTCGGACGCGATCACCGACGACATGAAGCTCGGCGCCCTGCTCGAACCCGACCGCGCGGTCGAGGACGTCACGCCCTTTTTCGACCGGCTCGACCTGATCGTCATTCATTTTCCGAGCGCAGCCAACGGACGCGGCTTTTCAACCGCCCGGCAATTGCGTCAGGCTGGTTATAAAGGCCGCCTGCGCGCCTTCGGTCCGCTGATCTCCGACCAGTTCCCACAGGCCTTGGCCTGCGGCTTCGACGAAGTCGAGATCATCGGCGCCGCCGCCGCGCGCCAGCCTGTCGAACACTGGATGGAGGCGCTCAAACGGATCAGCGTCTTCTATCAGCGCGATTACGGATCGCAGGACAGCATTCCTGACCGCCGCGCCGCGCTCGCCGGAGCGGTCGATGCCTGACGCGCTTCGCCGGCTCGCCGATCGGCTCGACCAAGCCTTCGCCACAACCGATCTCGCGGGCCGGCTGCGGCTGCTGCGCGACGCGTTCGACGGGCGCGTCGTCTTCACCACGAGCTTCGGCCTCGAGGACCAGGCGCTCACCCACGCGATCCGCTCATTGGGGCTCGAGGCGGACTTCGCCACCCTCGACACCGGCCGGCTGTTCCCTGAAACCTACGACGTCTGGGCGCGGACGGAAGAGAAATACGGCTTCCGCGTCAAGGCCTTCCATCCCGACGCCGACGCCCTTCAGGCGCTGGTCGCCGATCAGGGAATCAACGGCTTTTACTATGGCCTCGACATGCGCAAGGCATGCTGTGGCGCGCGCAAGGTCGAGCCGCTCGGCCGCGCGCTCGCCGAGGCGCAAGGCTGGATCGTCGGCCTGCGCGGCGACCAGTCGGACCATCGCGCCAATCTGCGCTTCGTCGAATTCGACGCAGCGCGCGGCCTGATCAAAGCGAGCCCGCTGCTCGATTTCTCGCGCGACGACGTCGCCGCTTATTGCGCGCTTCATGACGTCCCGATCAACGCGCTGCATGAACGCGGCTTCCTGTCGATCGGCTGCGCGCCCTGCACGCGCGCGGTCAAGCCTGGCGAACCGGAGCGCGCCGGCCGCTGG
>JAKANG010000175.1 GCA_021812505.1 Pseudomonadota bacterium | reverse complement strand
GGCGGCTGGCCCGCGAGATGGGCGTCGATCTGTCGCTGCTGGCGGGCGCCAGGCCCAACGGCCGGATCATCGAAGCGGATGTGCGCGCCGCGCTGGAGCGCGCCGGGACGCTCAAGCGACCCGGGGGCGGAGAGGGCGGCCTTGACGCCCTTGTGGCCGCCGCGGAATGGATTCCGCAGGTTCATCTCCAGGCGGAATGCCAGGTCGATGCGCTGGAGGCCCTGCTCGACCGGATCAATGCGGCGCGCGGTGCGGAGGATGCGGCGGTCGCGCTGCTCGACGGCGTCGTCAGGGCGCTGGCGCTGGCGCTAATGGGGACGCCGCGCGCCAATCTCGCTCGCGTTCCGGCCGGCTTCGAACGCGCGGCGCGGGCCGATGTCGCGCTGGTCGTGAACCGCGACGGCGAGGCGGTCGCGGCGGCGTTGCGCGGGGCGGAGAAAATGTCCCTGGGCGAAATCGCGCGCGCCCGCGGAAACTTTCTTGCCGAGGACATTCCGGCCGACGCCTTTGGCGGCGCTGTCTGCCTTGTCATCGCCGCCGAGGCGAGGCGTATTCAGCCGCTTGTCGCTCCGCCCTTCACCTGCGCGCTCGGCGTCGGCGCCGCGGAGCAGCGGGTCGTCGTGGCGCGCGGCGCGCCGACGGTCGCGAAAGTCCTCGACGTGACGCTTTCAATCGACCGCCGCGCCATGGATGAGTTCTCGGCCGTGGCCTTGCTCGCCGCCTTCAAGGCGCTGATCGAGGGCCCGGACGGCCTTGCCGCCGAAGAATGGCGCGGGCGCGATCAGGCCGCGACGGGCCTGCGGGCGTAAACGCCGAAGGCGGCGATCAGCGCATAGCACAGGGCCGGGAGCGCGAGCGCGAAGGACAGGCTGCCGGACAGGTCGGCAAGGCGGCCCGTGAGCGGCGGAATCACCGCCCCGCCGACGATCGCCATGCAGATGATTCCCGAGCCCTCGGCGGCGCGCGGGCCGAGCCCCTCGCTGGCGAGGCTGAAGATCGTCGGGAACATGATCGAATTCATCAGGCCGATGGCGAGCAGGCTGTAGCCCGCCAGCGCGCCGGTGGAATTGGCGGAGATCAGGATCAGCGTCACGGCGCCCAAAGCATTGAAGGCGAGCAGCTTGCCGGGGCTCGCCAGCCGGAGCGCGGCCGAGCCGACGAAACGTCCGACCAGCGCGCCGCCCCAATAGAGCGGGATCAGCTTGCCCGCGGCCTGTTCGCCCAGAGCCATGACATGGGTCTGTTCGAGATAGAGGACGATCAGCGAGCCGATCGCCACTTCGGCGCCGACATAGAGGAAGATCGAGGTCGCTCCGAAGCCGAAGCGCGGTCGCCTCAGCAGGTCGAAGCCCGAAAACACGGCGCCGCTTTCATGGCCTTCGCCGGTGAGGCGGTCGCGGTGCAGCCAGACGGCGCCGGCGACCAGCGCCAGCGCGGCCGCGAGGCCGAGATAGGCATGCGCCACGGCTTGCGTCTCGGCTGAGCGATAGGCTTCGAGCGCCTTGCCCACGAGCTGCGAGGCCGAGACATTGGCGAGGCCGCCGAGAATGAGCAGCGAGCCGAAATAGGGGAAAACGGTCGTGCCGAGCGAGTTGAAGGCCTGCGCGAAGGTCAGGCGGCTATGGGCGGTGTCCTGCGGCCCGAGCAGGGAAATCAACGGATTAGCCACCACCTGCACGACGGTGATCCCGCTCGCCAGCACGAAGAGCGCGACGAGGAACAGGACGAAGGTCGGGCTGGTCGGGATCGGAACGAACAGCAGGCATCCGGCCATCATGGTCAAAAGGCCGGCGATCGCGCCGCGCATATAGCCGAGCCGCAGCACCAGCGCCGCGCCCGGCAGCGAAATCGCGAAATAGGCGGCGAAGAAGGCCGACTGCACCAGCATGGCCTCCATGTGGTCAAGCGAGAACAGCTCCTTGAGCTTCGGAATGATCACGTCATTAAGGCTCGTGATCCCGCCGAAGATGAAGAACAGCGCCATCACGAACAGGCGCAGTTCGGGCGCGTCCACCGCGGCGACCTCGCCTTCGGCCATCGACGGGTCTTTTGCGATCTGGGAGGTCATCGGGCTCGGGTGCTTTCGCGTGGGGCGGGTTCGGGCGAGTATGCAGGTTCAGACAAGAATGAACGAGGCTTTTTCGCCCGCAATCGCCGAAGGCGCAATCCAGACGTCATAGACGCCTGCATCGGCGTGGGCGGCGAGGTCCGGATGGACATAAGCGAGGTCGGCCGCACGCAATTCGAACTCGACCAGCTTTTCCTCGCCGGGAGCGAGCTCGACGTGCCTTATCCCCTTGAGCTGGCGGACCGGCTGGGTGATCGCCGCGACCCGTGTGTGCACATAGAGCTGGGCGACCTCATGCGCCGCGCGGGCGCCGGTGTTGGAGATCCTGGCCGAAACCTTCACGACGCCGTCGCGCCCCACGCGCGGCGCCCCGACGATAGTCGACCCATAAGCGATGGTCGAATAGCTTAGGCCGTGGCCGAAGGCGAAGAGCGGCTCGTTCGTGACTTCGCGGTAGCGCGCCTTGAACGCCGCCGCGTCGTCCATCTGCGGACGCCCGGTCGTGCGATGGTCGTAATAGAAGGGCTCCTGGCCCGAGGCCTGCGGAAAGCTGACCGGAAGCCGGCCCCGCGGCGCATGATCGCCGAACAGCACGTCGGCCAGCGCGTTTCCGGACTCGGAGCCGAGAAACCACGAGCACAGGATCGCCTGCGCGTCGCGGACCGCCCCCGTCAGGGCGAGAGCCCGGCCGTGCTTGAGGATGACGACGACAGGCTTGCCGGTCGTGGCGACCGCTTCCGCGAGGGCCATCTGATGCGGCGGAATGACGATCGACACTCGTGACGCGGCCTCGCCGGTGATGCGCTCCCGCTCGCCTAGATAGAGCACGACGACATCGGCCTTCCGCGCCGCCTCGACGGCCGCGTCCAGGCCGCCGTCCAGAGGCTTGTCGGGGTCGCATCCGGGCGTGAAGCTGCAGGAGGCGTCGGGGCCGAGCGCCGCGCGCACGCCCTCCTCGAGGGTCACGGCGCGTTCCGGCTCGGCATAGACCGCCCAGGAGCCGAGGACGTTGCTCCTGTCCGAGACATAGGGCCCGACGAACGCAATGGATTGCCCTGATTTGCGCAGCGGAAGCGCGCCGCCGTCGTTCTTGAGCAGCACGACCGACTTGCGCGCCGCCTCGCGGGCGAGGGCGATCATGGCGGGCCGGCGATCGATCGCCGCCTGCCGGTCTGCATCGAGCGAACGATAGGGATTGTCAAAGAGCCCGATCGCTTTCTTGACGCGGAGCACCCGGCGCACGGCCTCGTCGACGATCGTCCCGGACAGGCGGCCCTCCCGCACCAGCGCCGGGATGTGCTGGCGGTAGAGGTCCCCCCCGAGAGACATGTCGCAGCCCGCCGCGAGCGCCTTGGCCACCGCATCCTTTTCGTCGGCGGCGTAGCCATGAATGACCAGTTCGATCACGGCCTCGAAATCGGAGACGGCGAGGCCGCGAAAACGCCATTCGTCGCGCAGGATTTCGGTCAGCAGTCGGCGGTTGGCCGTGCAGGGGACGCCGGCGACGTCGTTGAAGGCGGCCATGGTGGTGAGCGCGCCGGCGTCGAAGGCGGCCTTGAAGGGCGGCAGATGCACCTGCCGTAGCGTCGTTTCCGGAATGTCGACGGTGTTATATTCCATCCCGCCCTCGACGCCGCCATAGCCGGCGAAATGTTTCGCGCAGGCGACCATCGATCCCGGCGCCCGCAGATCCTCGCCCTGATAGCCCCGAACCCGGGCGGCGGCGATCAGCGCGCCGAGCCATGGATCTTCGCCCGCGCCTTCGACGACGCGGCCCCAGCGCTCGTCGCGGGCGACGTCCACCGCCGGCGCGAAAGTCCAATGCAGGCCGTAGGAGGTGGCTTCCTCCGCAGCCGAGCGCGTCGTGCGCCGGCACAATTCGGGATCGAAGCCCGACGCCTCGCCAAGCGGGATGGGGAAAGTGATCTTCAGGCCGTGAATGACGTCGGCGGCGAAGATGAGGGGGATGCGCAGGCGCGATTCCTCGACGGCGACGCGTTGCAATTCGCGATTGAAGGCGAGGTCGAACCCGTTGAAATAGCCCGCCGCGCCGCCAAGGCGCACGTCGGCCAGCGCGTCGTTGCGGGTCGGGTCGCGGCGGCCCAGCGGGTTGATCCGCATGTTCGCGACCGGACTCCTGAAAATCGAAAGCTGCCCGGCCTTTTCTTCAAGCGTCATCCGCCGGATGAGATGTTCGATATGAAGGTCGGCGGCCTTGGCGCGCGGCGCCGCCCAGGCGCGGGCGCAAAGCGCCGTCGCGGCCACGGAGCCGGCCAGGAAGGCGCGTCGGGAGGGAGCTGAACGGGCGGGCGACGGCGTCTTTAACGATGCTGAATCCATGAGTCGAAACCGAAAACGCAAGCTGCGTCGAATCGTTGGGACGATCCGCAAACGCGATGCGGGAAAAAGATGGGAGGGCGACGGCGTTTTCCATACGGCGTTTCCCTTGGCGATCCGCGTCGGATCGCCGAAACTAACGGTTCGACGGCGCCGGATAAACGATTTTTTGCGGTCACGCTCAGGGCCGGCCGGCGTTGCGGGCTGGGGCGGACGCGCGGCGCGCCGCGAGCGCCCCGATTGTCAAGGCGACGATCTTGCCAAAAGCCCATTCATGATGTAGTAGGGCCGCCCATTCCACACGCGAATTGACGCGCCGCCTGTTTCAAGGTTGCGCTCCGGTGGCCGGAACCCCGGCCCAAGATATTCGCGGAGGCTCAACCGGAGAATAGAATAAATGGCTCTTCCTGATTTCACCATGCGCGGCCTTCTCGAGTCCGGCGCTCATTTCGGCCACCAGTCGCACCGCTGGAACCCGAAGATGGCCCCCTATATTTTCGGGGTCCGCAACAATATCCACGTC
>JAKANG010000174.1 GCA_021812505.1 Pseudomonadota bacterium | reverse complement strand
CGAAGCCCTAAAGGAAAGCCCCTCGGCCTTTTTCGCACGGAGGATTCGCGAGCTGCGGCATTGGGGCTCGCCCCGCCGTGTCGGCGAAACCACCCGAATTGTCGCCAGAATGATCCGCGACTGGGCCGCCAACGGAGCCTTTCCCTCGCCCGGCAATCACACCCCCGGCTCGTCGGGTTTCTGCGGGCGGGCCGCTTCGCTTGCGCCCGATTATCTGGCCGAGGCCTATTCGCGTGGCCTCGCGCCGCGCAATTTCCTCGGCGTGGCGACCCTTTGGTCGCCCGCGACCAGGGCCGTGCTGCGGCCGTGGGATTTCCCGCGCGGGCTGACTCACGCCCATACGGAAGCCTGCAGCATCAGCCTCGACGAATCCTTCGATGACGTGCTGCGGGCCAGCGCCGGCCAGGACCCGGACCATCGGCGCGACCCATGGATCGACCTTGCCCTTGCCGACCTCTTCGACGCGGGCTTCGCCCATTCCCTCGAAGTTCGCGATATCGACGGCGCGCTGATCGCCGGACTGATCGGCGTCGCGATCGGCGGGGTCTTTACGATCGAGCGGCTCTATGCGCGCGACCAGGAGGCGCTGACGCGCGGCGTGAACAGCCTCGCATTCCAGCTGCAACGCTGGAATTTCGCCCTGATCGACATGCCCGCGACCTCGGAACTGGCCAGAAGCCTGCGCTGCGCGAACATCAGCCGCTCAGCCTATGGCGCCGAACTCGCGGGCAACGGCTGCGGCGGTCGTCACGGCCATTGGCGGATTTCGATGGACTTCCGTCAACCGGCGCGATCGAGCGATTCATTTCTCCCGCAAAAGGTCCCGGCCAATCAGCAAATGGGTCATGTGCGCGACGCCGTCTAACGGACGGCGCGGTTGAGCACGACGGCGTAGAAGCCATCCGTATCGTGACGCGCGGGCGTCAGGCGCAGGCCCGGCCCATGCGGCGAGGCGGCGTCCGCGAGGGTGGGGAGTTCCCCCCTGTCCAGGCTTTCCGTCGCCGATTCGGCTATGAAATCACCGTGCTGGCCGCAAAAGGCCGCGATTCGATCCTCGTTTTCCTCGACCAGCAGCGAACAGGTGACATAGACGAGACGCCCGCCCGGCTTCACATAACCGGCGGCGCGGGCCAGGACCTCGTCCTGCGCCTTGAGTCTCTGCTCCAGCGCGCCCGGTCGGATGCGCCATTTGGCGTCCGGATTGCGCCGCCATGTGCCGGTTCCGGTGCATGGCGCGTCAACCAGCACGAGATCACAGGCGCCGGCGAGATCGCCGACCGGATCGCGATCCGGCCCGCGCGGCGCGCGAACCTGGACATTGCGCGCTCCCGCCCGCTCCAGCCGAGCGAAGATCGGCGTCAGCCGGCGTCCGTCCGAATCGGTCGCGTAGATCTGGCCGCGATTGTCCATGTCGCCCGCCAAAGCGAGAGTCTTGCCGCCGCCGCCGGCGCAAAGGTCAAGAACCTGCTCGCCGGGCCGCGCCCGCGCGATCCGCGCGGCGATCTGGGAGCCTTCGTCCTGTATCTCCACCAGCCCGCGCACATAGGCAGGCTCCGCGGAGAGCGCCGGCGCCCGGCCATCCGCCCCTTGCGCGATGCGCACGCCGAAAGGCGCATGACGGCAGGGCTGCGCGCCGAGATGCTCCAACTCTGCGAGCGCCTGTTCGCGCGTGGCCTTGAGGGCGTTGGCCCGCAGGTCGAGCGGCGCGCGCGCGGCGAGCGCCCGGCCCTCCTCGGCGGCGCGCTCGCCGAAAGCGCGGGCGAAATGGGCGGAAAGCCATTCCGGGAAATCGCCGCGGGTCCAATCCGGCGCGCCCGCGAGATCGGCTGCCGCGAGCGCCGAAAGCTCCGCTTCCGACAGCGGCGCGGGCGCGTGGCCCTCGCCGCTGAAGGCGGCGGAAATCTGCTCGGGCGTATGGCCGCGAGCGAGAAGAAGCGCTCCGATCATTTCGGCGCGGGGCGTCTCGGCGTTCATGATCCACCGCGCGGATGCGCGGCGGCGCAAGGCGTCATAGACCAACGAAGCGATTGCGGCGCGGTCCTTCGATCCCGCGAAACGATGGGCGAGGCCCCAATCCTTCAGCGCGTCGGCGGCAGGCCGGCGGCGCGTTTCGAGATCGTCGAGCACTTCGATCGCGGCGGCGATCCGGGCGGAGGGATGCATGTCGGGCCTGGCTAAAGGATGATGAACTGCGGCAGACAGGCCGCCGCCCAATGGGCGACCGTCGTTTCACAGTCGGAACGCCCAGGCAAGGTGGAATCGGCAAATCGCAAAACCTGCGGATCGCCGGGGGCTTTCCGACAGCCCGCAGAAAGGCGTCCTCGCCATTGCGCCAGCCACGCCGGTGAATATCGCCCGCCGCCCATTTTCCGCCATAACTCGCGACGAATGGATGCGATGCGCATAAGATCGCGCGACCGCCACGGACACGGACAATGTCGCAATTGACGCGAGCGGTTCTTCAACCGCGTCCTGTCATCGCGCGCCTGCTCGCCAAGGAGAAACCATGCAACGGGTCAAATTCCGCTCGATCGAGCCGCGCCTGCAACCCCGCCGCGTCAAGATGCCCGTGCCGGGCTGGGCGGGCGACCCGCAACCGCGTGCGAATGGCTCGCACGAACAGCCCTGGCATTGCACGCCCTTTTCCGAGATGGCGAAATATGGGATCGAGATCCTCTATCCCTACGACGCCGAAATTCGCGTCTCGGCGCTCAACGGGCGTTTCGCCTTTGACGGCGATTTCGGCCCGCCGCCCGACGGCAATCGCTCGTGGCCTCCGTTTCGCCCCTTCGGCGAGGGTTTCTATACCTTTCAGCTCTTGCTGGACTTGAAGCCCGAGCCCGGGTTCGCCACCCGCATCGATCCCCATCCGCGCTATTTCACCGACCCTACCGACACGACGCCGCTCGCCGTGCCGGCCATTATCCGCAATTGGTGGCCGATGATCTATTTCATCGTCTTCAAGACGCCTCCTGAGGGACGAACCCATATTTTCCGTCCCGGAGAACCTATGGCGCAGTTCACTTTCGTTCCCGACGAGCCCGATTTTGTCCTTGAGCCGATGGGGGAAGACGAGGCGGCCGAGCGGGAATTGCAATCCCGACGCATCTACGAGAGCCGCAGCACCCTTGGCGTCGACAGCCAGTGGCTGTCGACGACGAACACGGTGTTCGACGCCACCTATCGCCGCCTGCACGGCGCCATACGGGGCGCAGCGTCGCAGCGCGCCGATGATGAGCAACCGGAATGAGGCGTCACGGCGCGGCGCGCCGAAACGCTCATTGGCCTCCCCATCCGCCGCCCTGCCAGTGATGGTGGTGATGGTGATGGTGGTGGTGGTGATAGTACCGCGGATACCACTGAGGCTGCTGATAATAGTCGTGATGATGGTGGTGATGGTGGTGGTAATAACCGCCGCCATTGCCCCAATATTGCGCCAGCTGCACTTTCACCGGCGCTTTCTGCTGCGACGCCTGCTCACGCGCGGCCGCGTCGGCCGCCTTGAGCGCCTCCGCGGCATTGGGAATGGGCTTCAGGAGTTCCGCATAGGCGTTCGCGCGCGACGTCGGCTGCGCGGGAACCGCCGCATGAGCCGCAGCCAGCGAAGACACCGCCAGAACGCCGGCCAGTCCGGCAGCTTTCCTGTCCATTTTCCACCTATGCCTGCTGAAGCGACTGAATCACCGGCGCATATCGCGTTGCGCCGCATGAGATGAGTCGCTTGGGTTTGGGGCCGACTTGTGGCCCGGATCGCGAGCGCCGAAACCCGTCGGGAATTCCGCGCGAAGACCAACTATATCACCACGCGCCTCCGAAGGCACGCCGGTCCGGCCTGTTCCGACCCTCATAGCCCCGTCGGGTAATTCGGGCTTTCGCGCGTGATCGAGACGTCATGAACGTGGCTTTCGCGCAGGCCGGCGTTGGTGATGCGCACGAATCGTGCGCGGCTCTGGAATTCGGGGATCGTCGGCGCGCCGACATAGCCCATGGCCGCACGCAGGCCGCCCGCGAGCTGGTGCAGGATCGGGCCAACCGGGCCACGATAAGGCACTTGTCCTTCAATGCCTTCCGGGACCAATTTCATCTGATCCTTGATGTCCTGCTGGAAATAGCGGTCCGCCGAACCGCGCGCCATGGCGCCGACCGAGCCCATGCCGCGATAAGCCTTGAAGGAGCGGCCCTGATAGAGGAAAACCTCGCCGGGCGCCTCTTCCGTGCCCGCGAGCAGCGAGCCGATCATCACCACGTCCGCGCCCGCTGCGATCGCCTTGGCGAGATCGCCGGAATATTTGATTCCACCGTCGGCGATCACCGGCACATTGGCCTTTTTCGCCTCGGAAGCGGCCTCAAGCACCGCCGTGAGCTGCGGCACGCCGACGCCTGCGACGATTCGGGTGGTGCAGATCGAGCCAGGGCCGATGCCGACCTTGATGGCGTCGGCGCCCGCGTCGATCAGCGCCTTGGCGCCCTCGGCGGTGGCGATATTGCCGGCGACGACCGCGACGGCGTTGGACAGGCGCTTGATGCGCGCGACCTGATCAAGCACCGATTGCGAATGACCGTGCGCCGTGTCGACCACAACGCAATCCACGCCCGCGTCGATCAGCATTTCGGCGCGCTCGAAGCCCTTGTCGCCCACGGTGGACGCGGCGGCCACGCGCAGGCGGCCGGCGGCGTCCTTGCAGGCCGACGGATGCAGCGTGGCCTTTTCGATGTCCTTCACCGTCACGAGGCCGACGCAGCGGTATTCAGCGTCCACGACCAGCAGCTTTTCGATGCGGTGCTGGTGGAGCAGGCGGCGCGCCTCGTCCTTGGTGACGCCCTCGCGCACCGTGACGAGGTCTTTCGTCATCAGTTCCGAGACCGGCTGCGCCCTGTTGTCGGCGAAACGCACGTCGCGATTCGTCAGGATGCCGACCAGCTTGCCCGG